>DATLUW010000884.1:0-4159 GCA_035577825.1 Actinomycetota bacterium
TACGCCCAGGCCGAACAGCAGGGCGGCCCGAAGGGGATCGGCCAGTTCGTCGGGATGCACCTGTCGCAGAAGGAGGCGCAGGACCTCGCCTTCGGTGGCCCGAAAGCACTCCGGGCACAGAACAAGCTCCAGTCGATTCTCGACCAGTACAAGGAGGCGATCAAGGCCGGCGTCCAGCCGCAGTTGGTCGAGACCTCCGACGGGGCGAAGTTGCTGGGCGGGCTCGAGAACCTGGGCGGGAACCCGAATACGCGCTAGCAAGCGGCAGATCGGGAGTTGCCCGCTCGGCAGATCGGCCACTTGACAAACCTTACGCTGTATGCTTACATCGTAAGTACCAGCCGGAAGGTGATGGCTCCGGGTCTGCGGACAAGTCCATCAACCGCCCGTGGGGCACTGGCGTCCCCCACGCGTAAAAGTCGCCACCAACAGGTTCCGCAACCTCATATTGCGAGAGGAGGCCAGTGATGGCCGACGACCTCGAGGACTACCTCAACGACGAGGAGGACGAAGAGGACGCGGCTCCGGCCCCCAGCGAGGACCGCGGGAACTCCAACGCCTTCGCCCAGCTTCGCCAGCAACTCCGTGCCGAGAAGAAGGCCCGGAAGGCTGCCGAGGACCGGGCGGCTGCTCTCGAACCAGTAGCGCAGCAGGTCAGGCTTTCGAACGCCCAGGCCGCCCTCAAAGCGGCGGGGCTACCGGAGCAGATGGCGGCGACGTTCCTCAAGGTCCACGACGGGGATGTGACCGAAGACGCGGCAAGGGCATTCGCTCAGGCGAACGGCCTCGCTGCGGCTGCGGAGGAGGAGCAAGCGCCTCAGACGTTCGTACCTACCGTTGGCGGGGACGCCCCCGGGCCGAAGAAGGTGAGTTGGGACGAAGCCATGTCGCTGCTCACCAACCCGTCCACCAAGGACGCGGCTCTCAAGATGTTCGATGAGGGGCGCGTCGAGTCAAGGTAGGTGAGCAATGGCAACCGGCTCAACGCGAATCACCGACTGGCAGGGTTCGGTGTACGCGGCGATTCTCGAGGAGAACATCCAGCACGAGCTTCGCCCGTACAACACGTTCCGGCCGCTGACGCGCAAGGGTGCGCCCGGTCCGTCCCAGATCTACTCCTTCAACACGGTCGCGGACCCCGGCACCACCGACGTCACGGGCATCACGGAAGGTTCGACCGACCTCGTCACGTCGAACGTCCACCGCTACACGCTGAACTCGGTCGCGTCCGCCACCGCCGCGCAGGTCGGCGTCATGGCGATCGCCACCGACTTCCTGAAGGCGACCTCCATCCTCGACATCCCCGGCGAGCTGACCGGCTTGCTGGTCCGCACCATGCGGGAGAAGTACGAGACGGACGCGGTGGCGCAGGGTGCCACGACGTCGGCGTTCACGCCGTCGGTCGGGGACTCGGCCACCACCATGACCCTGTCCCGTCACTTCGCGGCGCTGTCCAAGCTGGAGCAGAACGACAACGTCGCCCAGATGGCGGCCGTGTACCACGCCAAGCAGGTCGGCGACTTCCGCCAGGACGTCCTCGGTCTCGGCTCGACCGTGCTGGTCGGCAACGAGAACCTTCAGGGCATCCTGTCCAACTCGCTCCAGGGCTACGTCGGTTCCCCCGGCGGCGTCCCGATCTTCCAGACCACGCTGGTCCCGACCGCGTCCTCGGCCTACGTCGGCCAGATGCTCGCGGTCAACAGCGCGATCGGCGAGTACTCCCCGGACTCCGGGTGGTACGAGCGGGTCGAGTTCCAGCGCGACGCCTCCAAGGTCAGCGACGAGTTCGTGTGCAGCTCGGCCTACGGGTTCGCCACGATCGACGTGAACCGCGGGTGCCTGGTCAAGAGTTCCACCTAACTCAGGTGAGGGGGCGGCCCGAAGGCCGCCCCTCCTCCCGAGAGGAGAGACATGGCGAAGCAGGTCAGCAAGGGGTCCAACAACACACTGCCCACGGGGATGCTCGGGTTCCGTGAGCCGGCCGACCACGGGAACACCGGCGCGAAGGCCGGGGTCCGTAAGCCGGACTCGATGCAGAAGCGCGTCGAGACGGACGAGACCTTCCGCGCCAAGGCCACACACGCCGGCATGGGCCGGAAGGGTGACGACTCGCACCTCGGGACTGCGGTGAAGATGGCCCGCGTCACGCGGGGCGTCCCGAACTCTGCTTCCAAGCGCGGCATGGGGCGGATGATCTAGATGCCGGACAAGCTCAAGAAGCTGGACATCCCCAGCCGGGCGAAGTCGGGCCGCTCCATCCGGGGCAAGAAGTACATCGTCCCGGACTGCAAGGTCTACGAGACCTACCGCGGCGAGACCATCCCGGTCACGGGTCCGTGCAAGCAGCCTCCGGTCACGACGGACAGCGCGTGGAACACGAACTACCGCGACAAGTGGTGGGAGACCTGCACGCACGGGGCTCCGACCCGCGAGGAACTGGACGCGCTCGGATGGACGGGGCCGGTCTCCTACTTCGACAAGGGATACGAGGACTCCACCTCGGACCAGTTCGAGAAGCAGCCCGACGGCAGCCTCGTCGTCAAGGGCCAGGTCACGACCCGCAAGATCGTCATCCGGCCGCGCATCGAGCAGGTCTCGGCGTCGATCCGCAACAACTCGGGCTCCGGCCCGGCGGCTGCGGAACTGTACGGCGCTCGCGCCCCCGAACTGTTCGGGATCGCCCCCTTCTGCGAGTACTGGGACTGCTTCTCCCAGGACCTCCGGGACTTCCCGAACGGGCGCTTCTGCTCGGACGCGCACTCCAAGCTCGTCTTCGCCGACGAGAACTTCAAGATCCTCGCGGTGGGCGACGGCTCGGGCGCACGTACGCGCCGGGCGGAGCAACTGCGGGAGTTGGTGGTCGGTCGGTGAGAGCGACCTGCCTGATCTGCGGATCCGCGGGATTCACCTCGGCTTCTGGGAAGGGCGTCTGCCCAACCTGCCAGAAGACCAAGCCAGCCTTCATCCCGCGCTCCGCATACGAAGGCAGGGACACCATCACCCCCGGGTACGTCATCACCGCCCGCGGACTGGTGCGCTACGACCAGAGCACGACCGCGGCGATGAAGCAGGACGCACCACAACGGGTCTTCCACGGGAGCGTTCCTCTCCCCGACAAGAACCCCAAGAGGACACCGCAGGAACGTGTGGACTCGCTGACGAAGCGGCTGGCCCAGACGTTCGCCAACGGTGCCCTCCCCGAATCCATGCTGCTCGAGGTCCAGCGCGAGGGAATCGCGCGGGGCAACTACGTGAGCATGGATCAGCTACGACAGCTCGCGTCGTTCTACCTGAACAGGGCTGCAAGGGCATGAGTACTGGAGCCGAGAGGAGAAACCATGCCAACGCGCGATAAGGGCAACCGCCTGGAGTTCGACAACAAGACCCTTCACATGACGAACGGGTCGGTCGTCCGCGAGCGAGCCCCACGCATCTCCGAACATTGGGTGCAGGACCTCCAGAGCGGTCTATGGACCGCAACGGAAACTGGTGCGGCGACCCCGTGGGCGGCCGCGGCCACCGCGAACGACGGCGGCATCGCCGTTGCGACCACGGGTGGCACGACCAACAACGCCGAAGAGCTGGCGGGCAAGCACATCGTCTGGAAGCCCTCGCTGTCGGTGAACCAGAACATGGTGCTCGAGACGCGATTCAAGTCGGTCGGCGCGACCACGCCGGCGGACGGGGACTTCGCCATCGGGTTCGCGGACGCGGCCACCTACGCCTCTGGGCTCGCGTACGTGTTCTCGGCTGCGTCGGCCTTCACCACGTCCGCCCCGACGGAGTTCGTGGGGTTCTACTACTCCTCGGTCCCGACCTCCGGTGCGCTGTTCAACTCCGGTGGCAACAACTTCATCGGGCTCGTGACGAGCAAGGCCAACGTGGACGCCGTCGTGGCAACCACGATCGCCAAGGACTCGAACTTCCACATCTACCGGCTCGAGGTCAACTCGGTCGGCAACGCGGCGTTCTTCATCGATGACAACCTCGTGGGCACGGTCGCAGCGGCCATCACCGCCGCCACGGCCCTGACGCCCTACATCGCGGTCATCGCCAAGAACTCCCACGCCAACACCGGATCCAGCAACTACGTCATGGTCGGCGGCGACTTCGCCTAGGACCAGAACGGCCGACCAAAGCAGCATCAGAACAGGAGGCC
>DATLUW010000885.1:0-3464 GCA_035577825.1 Actinomycetota bacterium
CGACTGGATGGGACAGCCGTCGACGAACGCCGTGTTGAGCTCGGTGCTGTTGCCCGCGATCTCGTCGATCTTCTGGGCGGCTCCCCACGGCGAGAACGGCTGTGCGCTCGCCGGTGAGGCCATCAGGACCATGAGGGCGACGAGCGCGCTCATCGCGCCCGTCCGGACTGCCGGAATCCGCTTCATCGGACTCGTCTCCTTCCTCTCGTCATGCGGGCCGGACCGTGGAGCTCATCGGTGGACCACCGACGCGAGGTTGGAGGACGTGGCTTGAGAGCCGCTGAAGGTGGGTCTCAAGCCATCTTCAAGCGAGTGGGAGGGAAGTCTCCGGTACGAACAAGCGGGAGGTCTGATGAAGACTCGCTACGGCGTTCCCTTGCATTCGCCCGTCCACGCCGGCTGCGATAGCGGCAGACTCGCTGAGCCTCGCCGATCCCTCGAAGACACGTGCCCTGCTCGCGACGGCAGACGTCGCCATCGGACGAACGGATGGAGCGGCTCATGAATGCGGGGCACGGTCGATCGCGCGGCTTGGTCGCTGCTCTTACCCTGGTGATCGCGCTGTCGGCGTGCGCGCCGACTCCGCAGGAAACAGAGACGGCGACGTCGGTTGCGCCGTCGGTACGTGATGCATCGGCTTCGCCCGGTGAACGGGTCGAGGCGTCTCCGAGTGCGGAGGCCGATGCCTTCCCGATCGCGGCATTCGCTGACATCAGTGAGGGTTCGGTCCCGGACGACCTCGCCGCGGAGTTCCAGGCGGCGCTCGAGGAGATGGCCGGCGACGGCGGGATGTCGGCCACGGTGATGTCCCCCGACGGCACGTGGAGTGGAGCCGCGGGGAAGGCGGACGGCGTTCGAAAGGTCACGGTCGACGACCAGTTCGGGATCGCGAGCATCACCAAGTCGATCACCGCGGCCCAGGTGATGCAGATGGTCGAGGCCGGCGAGCTCGGCCTCGACGACCCGGTCGCCGACTACCTTCCCCCGGACCTGGACTTCGACACGAACGGAGCCACGATCCGCCAGCTGCTGGGCCACGTGAGCGGCATCCCCGACTGGTTCGACGCCAAGATGCAAAAGGACGTGGCAACCGATCGGCGACGTGTGTGGACAACGGCCGAGGTCCTGGAGCTGGTCGACGACCGTCGGACTCCCGCCGGTTCGGGCTTCGAGTACGCGGACACCAACTACAACCTGCTCGGCCTGGCGATCGAGCAGGTCCGCGGCCGTCCGGTGGCTGAGGTCCTGCGCGACGGCGTCCTCGACGTCGTCGGGACGGAGCGGCTCGTCTACCAACCGGACGAGGCGCCGACCGAGCCCATGGCCATGCCCCTGGGCGAATCCAAGGCCGCGATCAGGAAGGGCGGCGGCTTCCTCCCGTCCATCTCCGATGCCAGCTCCGCCGGTCCCGCCGGCGCCATCGCGTCGGACTCCCCTTCCCTGGCCCGATGGTGGCGGGCGTTGTGCGCCGGCGACATCGTCTCGCAGGACTCGCTGAACCAGATGTCGACAATGGTCGACGGGTACGGGCTCGGCCTCCACGATTACGACTATCCGGGGGCAGTGGGACACACGGGCGGGAACTTCGGGTACTCGACGTGGGCCGGGTGCCTCCCCGAGGACGGCACGGTCGTCGTCGTGCTCACCAATCAGCTCGTGGACAACATCGGCGGCATGGCTCAACCACTCGTGAACGCCGTGGTGGCAGCCTCACTGGCTTGACCGCACCCCGTGTCGGGCCGGGAACGTGACGAGGCATCGGCGCGTGCGGCGAGGTCGACCTGGATGGCGCTTCGAGCGGTCTTCAAGCGGTCTTCAAGCGGCTCGCCCGAGGCTGGGGAACGTGGCAAGAGCCGGTTCGAGGCTGGTGGCTGGTGTTCGGCAGCCCGGAGGGTCGATACTCGACTGGTTGGAGCAACCCAAGCAGCGTCCCAGGGGAGGGGCCGTGCGGTGTCACCGAACGGACGGGGCGAACGGACGCCCGCGATCGTCGCGGGCGGTGCCCGCCGCATGATGCTGTTCCGCGTCCTCGGCCCCTTAGAGGTGGACGTGGGCAACGGTCCCGTCCCCCTCGGCGGGCCGAAGCAGCGCGCCGTCCTCGCGCACCTGGTGCTTCGCTCGAACCAGGTCGTGCCCGCCGAGACCCTGATCGACGAGCTCTGGGGCGAGGAGCCGCCCGACAAGGCCCGGAACGTCATCCAGACCTATGTCTCGCACCTCCGCAAGGCCCTCGGACGGGATCGGATCCAGAGCCACGGACCCGGCTATCGTCTGCAGCTCGATCCGTCGGAGCTGGACGCCGCGCAGTTCGCAGAGCTCATGCGGGACGCGAAGAAGGCTCTCCCGGTCGATCCGAACGTCGCGGTGGCCACCCTCGAGGACGCCCTGGCCCTGTGGCGCGGGCCGGCCCTGGCCGACCTCGCCGACCAGTCCTCGCTCCTGGCCGAGGCCGCCCGGCTCGAGGAGCTTCGCCTGGAGGCGCAGGAAGCGCGGATCGAGGGGCTCCTGGCGGCCCGCGCTCAGGCCCGGGCGATCGGGGAGCTGGAGGCTCTCGTCGCACGGCACCCGTGGAGGGAAAGCCTGTGGGCGCTGCTGATGCTGGCCCTGTACCGGGAGGGGCGCCAGGCCGATGCCCTCAATGCCTTCCAGCGAGCCCGGGAGATCCTGGCCGACGAGCTGGGCATCGATCCCTCCCCCGAGCTCGTTCGGCTGCACGAGCGCGTCCTGCAGCAGGATGCCGGACTGGATCTGCGGGGAGAGCCCCTGCGCGGTTACCGGCTCCTCGAGAAGATCGACGAAGGACCCACGGGGGTCGTCTTCCGGGCCATCCAGCCCCATGTCGAACGCGATGTGGCCGTCAAGATCGTCCACGAAGCGGTCGCGGCCGACCCCGAGTTCGTCCGTCGGTTCGAACGGGATGCCCAAGCCGTCGCCGCGATGGAGCATCCCCACATCGCCCCGATCCACGACTACTGGCGCGAGCCCGGTCGTGCCTACATCGTTGCACGCTACCTGCGTGGGGGAAGCCTTCGCGCCACCCTCGAACGGGGTGAACGGCTTGAGCCCGAGCGCGCCCTTCGCGTCCTCGAACAGATCTCGCTGGCGCTCGCGTTCGCCCACCGCCAGGGGATCACGCACGGGAACGTCGGACCGTCCAACGTCCTGTTCGACCCGGACGGGAACGCCTACCTCGGGGACTTCCTGATCAGGGGCGGCCCGGTGTGGGACGCCTCGGAGGATGTCCAGGCGCTCGCACGGCTGGCCGAGCGCCTGCTGCCGGAAGCACCGTCTCTGGCAACGTTCGTCGAACGGGCGGCGATCGGGCCGGTGCCGGAGGCGGGTGCGCTCGCCGAGGCAATCCGCAGGACGCTCGAGCCCGCAGGCATCGCCGCTCCGCGCCGAGCCGACGAACGGAACCCCTACAAGGGTCTCCGGGCGTTCACCGAGAGCGACGCCGGCGACTT
>DATLUW010000886.1:0-7579 GCA_035577825.1 Actinomycetota bacterium
CACGACCGGCCGGCGGGCGGCGTCGCGCTCCAGGAACCGTCGCCACGCCTCGAACAGGTCCTCGCGCAGGAACGCCCGCTCCGCGATCCCGCCGACCAGCGCCTCCACCTCGGCGACGACGGAGCCGTCGTCGAACAGCTCGCCGACCACCGACCGGACGTCCTCGCGGATCGCCTCCGGCGTGTCGTCGTCGCGGACGCCGCACCGCGCCTTCATCGCCTCCGCGAACGCCGAGTAGGACCGGTTCCCGTACGCGTAGCACCGACCCCGGATCCAGGTGGGCGACTCCGGCAGGCCGTCCACGAACTTCGACAGCTCCCACGCGATCCGGGACTTGCCGACGCCGGCCGGCCCGACCACCGTGACGAGCGCCGGGCGCTCCGACGACACCACCCGCTGGAACACCTGCTTCAGCGTGGCCAGCTCGTCGTCCCGGCCGACCAGGGCTGCCTCGAGGCCGAGGTGGGCCCGTTCGCCGTGGCGGGTCTTCACGCCGGCGGCCACCCAGGCCGGGATCGCCTCGGCCTTGCCCTTGAGGTGGAGCGGGGGCAGCTCGCGGTAGTCGATGACCTGGCTGGAGGACGCGTACACGGCGGGCCCGACCACGACGGTCCCCGGCTCGGCGGCCGTCTGCAGCCGGGAGGCGGTATTGGCGGCGTCGCCGGTCACCATGCGGTCGGGGAGGTCGGGGGTTCGTTCCAGGTTCACCATGACCTCGCCGGCCTCGACGCCGACTCGCATCCCGAGCTGGGGGCGGCCCGCGGCGTTCGCCTCGGCGTTGATCGTGGCCAAGACGGACTGCATCTCGAGCGCGGCGCGCACGGCGCGTTCGGGGTCGTCCTCGTGGGCGGCCGGCACGCCGAACAGCGCCAGGATGGCGTCGCCCATGATCTTGTCGACGGTCCCGCCGAACCGCTCGATCTCCGCCGACAGCCGCGTGAACGTGTTGCCGACGAGGTCCTGGACGACCTCGGGATCCTCGCGCTCCCCCAGCGAGGTCGACCCGACGAGGTCGGCGAACAGCATCGCGACGAACTTCCGCTCCCGCCGCACCTCCGTCCGGACGCCGATCGGGCTCCCGCAGGCCAGGCAGAACCGGGCCTGGTCGGGATTCTCGGTGGCGCAGTTCGCGCAGGTCAGCGGCACGGCCGGATGCTATGGACCGGCCACCCTCCGTGGCAAGGCGAGGCCCCCCCGCCCACCGCCGGAACCGCGCCCGGTGTCAGCCGGCGACCTCAGTCCTGCACGGTCTCGCGGGGAGCTTCCTCGTAGAAGCCCCGGATCGTCTGGAGGACCTCGGCCCGTGCGTCCGGGTCCTGCTCGAGCTTCTCGAGGAACTCGCCGAGGTCGCGGGCGCCCTCGGTCGCGAGGCACTCGGCGATGATCGCGCGGCGGATCTCGGGCAGGGCCTGGAGCCCGAGCAGCAGCTCGTCGCGGGCGCCCTGGCCGATCTCGACGAGGAAGCGGTGGAGCTCCTCCCGGCCCGCGAGCGGGTCGCGCGTGGGCTTCGATGGCATTGGGATGGCCTCCGTTGGCGAGGCCGGCGGCGGCGCCGCATCGAGCCTCGCCGACAACTGTACGCGACGGGTCCCTCCCGCCTCGGTCATGCTTCCGGCGCGTGGACACCGATCGCCGTGGGTAGGCCACTGGCCGTGGGGGACTCCTACCGGTACCTGACCGAGGGGCTGCTGGGCGCCGCCGCGCTGCCCGAGGGCGGCGTGCGCTTCCGCGTGTGGGCGCCGAAGGCCGCGACCGTCCACGTCGACGCGGACGGCCGCCGGCACGCCATGGAACCGGAGGAACGCGGGTACCACGCCGTGACGGTCGCCGAGGCCGGGCCCGGCACCCGGTACTGCTTCGCGCCTGAGGGCGCCCCCGGTCTCTTCGCCGATCCCGCGTCGCGGTTCCAGCCGGAGGGGGTCCACGGCCCCTCCGAGGTGGTCGCGCCGTCTGAGCCACCGCCCGCGTGGAACGCACCCGATCTCCGCGACCTCGTGATCAGCGAGGTGCACGTCGGCACGGCGTCGCGGGACGGCACATTCGACGGACTCCGCACGTACCTCGACCATCTCGCAGCGACCGGCGTGAACGCGGTCGAGGTGATGCCGGTCGGCGAGTTCCCCGGCACCAGGAACTGGGGCTACGACGGCGTCTTCCCCTACGCCGTGCACCACGCCTATGGCGGCCCGACCGGGTTCCGGCGGTTCGTCGGGCGGTGCCACGAGCTCGGCATGGCCGTGATCCTCGACGTCGTCTACAACCACCTCGGGCCCGAGGGGAACGTCCTGCACCGGTTCGGCCCGTACTTCACGGACCGGTACCGCACGCCGTGGGGCGACGCGATCAACTACGACGGGCCGGGGAGCGACGAGGTCCGCAGGTACTTCGGCGGCAACGCGCTGATGTGGCTCGAGGAGTTCGGCGTCGACGCCCTGCGGCTCGACGCGGTCCACGGCATCGTCGACACCGCCGCCCGGCCGTTCCTGATGGAGCTGGCCGAGGCGGCGGCCGAGCTGGGAGCGCGCCTGCGGCGGCCCCGATGGCTGATCGCCGAATCCGATCTCAACGACATCCGGATGGTCACGTCGCTCGCCGGCGGGGGGTTCGGGATGGACGCGCAGTGGAACGACGACTTCCACCACGCCCTCCACGCGCTCGTCACGGGCGAGCGCACCGGCTACTACCGCGACTTCGGCCGCCTCGGGGACCTCGCCGAGGCCTTCCGGTGCGGGTTCGTCTACCGAGGGAACCCCTCGCGGGCCCGGGGCCGGCGGCACGGCAGCGACAGCTCGGCCGTTCCCCCCGAGCGGTTCGTCGTGTTCGCCCAGAACCACGACCAGATCGGGAACCGGATGACGGGCGATCGACTCTCGACCCTCCTGCCGTTCGCGACCCGGAAGATCGTGATGGGCCTCACGCTGCTGGCGCCGAACATCCCGCTGCTGTTCCAGGGTGAGGAGTACGGCGAGACCGCGCCGTTCCCGTACTTCGTCAGCCACACCGACGACGACCTGATTCGGGCGGTGCGGGAGGGACGGCGCAGGGAGTTCGCCGCGTTCGATTGGCCCGCGGCGCCGCCCGACCCCCAGGCGACGGCCACGTTCGAGTCCGCCCGGATCCACCCGGAGCTGGCGCGGGAGGGATCCCACGCGACGTTCCTGGCCTGGACCCGCGAGCTGCTCCGCCTCTGCCGCCAGACGCCGTCGCTGCGGGGCGGCGTGCGCGCGGAGGCGGTTGCCGACGCCGAACGACGGACGCTCGTCGTCCGGCGCGCCGACGGCGGCTCCCAGGCGGTCGTCGCGGCGAACCTCGGCGTCGCCGCCGCGCCGGACACGGCGCCGGACGGGGACGGCTGGGAGCTCGCCCTCCATTCGAACGACGACCGGTGGGGCGGCGACGGCGTGCCGGAGGACCCGGCCATGCTGCCCCCGGGCTCGCTCGCGCTGTGGGTCCGGTCCAGCGGGTAGGCTCGAAACACCGATGCGGATCTGGCCGGGTACTCCCTATCCCCAGGGCGCCACATGGGACGGTGAGGGCGTCAACTTCGCCCTGTTCACCGAACACGGCGACGCCGTGGACCTGTGCCTGTACGACGCGACGGACGACACCCGCGAGACGCACCGCATCCGCCTCCGCGAGCGCACCGACCTGATCTGGCACTGCTACCTGCCCGACGTCCGCCCGGGCCAGCTGTACGGCTACCGCGTCCACGGTCCGTACGACCCCCGCAACGGCCACCGGTTCAACTCCAACAAGCTCCTCATCGATCCGTACGCGAAGGCGCTGTCGGGTTCGATCCAGTGGAGCGACGCCCTGTACGGCTACACGATCGGCCACCCCGACGGCGACCTGTCCTACGACGAGCGCGACTCGGCCGGCGGGGTCCCGAAGTCCGTCGTGGTCGACTCGGCCTACACGTGGGGCAACGACCGGCGGCCGGACATCCCGTGGAACCGCACGGTGATCTACGAATGCCACGTGCGTGGCATGACCATGCGGCACCCCGGCGTGCCGAGGCGGTTGCGCGGCACCTACCTCGGGATGATCTCCGACCCCATCGTCGACCACCTCCGGTCGCTCGGCGTCACCGCCGTCGAGCTCATGCCGGTGCACCAGTTCGTCCGGGACCGGCGCCTGCTGGACATGGGCCTGACGAACTACTGGGGGTACAACACGCTGTCGTTCCTGGCGCCGGACGTCGGCTACTCGACGTCCGGGCTCGGCCAGCAGGTGGACGAGTTCAAGTCGATGGTGAAGGGCCTCCACAGCGCGGGCATGGAGGTCATCCTCGACGTCGTCTACAACCACACTGGGGAGGGCAACGAGCTCGGACCCACGCTCTCGCTCAAGGGGGTCGACAACGCCGCCTACTACCGGCTGGCGCCGGACGACCCGCGCCACTACATGGACTTCACCGGCACGGGCAACAGCCTGAACATGCTCCACCCGCGAACGATCCAGCTGATCATGGACTCGCTCCGGTACTGGATCGTGGAGATGCACGTCGACGGGTTCCGGTTCGACCTCGCGCCGGTGCTGGCCCGCGAGCTGTACGAGGTGAACCGCCTCGGGACGTTCTTCGACATCATCCAGCAGGACCCCGTGATCTCCCAGGTGAAGCTCATCGCCGAGCCGTGGGACGTCGGCCCCGGCGGCTACCAGGTGGGGAACTTCCCGGTGGGGTGGGCGGAGTGGAACGGCAAGTACCGCGACGCCGTGCGCCGCTTCTGGAAGGGCGAACACGGCCTCGTCCCCGAGATGGCCTCGCGGCTGACGGCCTCCTCCGACATCTACGAGGGGACCGGCCGCCGAACCTACGCCACGGTCAACTTCGTCACCTCGCACGACGGCTACACGCTGAACGACCTGGTCGAGTACGAGCAGAAGCACAACGAGGCGAACGGCGAGGGCAACGCCGACGGGGACAACAACAACAACTCCCGGAACTGGGGCGCCGAGGGCCCGACCGAGTCGGCCTACGTCCGGCGGATGCGGGAGCGGATGAAGCGGAACTTCCTCGCGACGCTGCTGTTCTCCGAGGGCGTCCGCATGATCTCGATGGGCGACGAGCTGGGCCGGACGCAGCTGGGCAATAACAACGCCTACTGCCAGGACAACGACATCAGCTGGATGAACTGGGAGCTCTCGGCGCGCGACCGCCGCCTGCTGGAGTTCACGCGCCACGTCCTCGCCGTGTTCCGGTCGAACCCGGTGCTCCGGCGGCGTTCGTTCTTCACCGGCCGGCCCATGCAGGCGGACGGCGCCAAGGACGTCTCGTGGATCCGTCCCGACGGTGAGGAGTTCAACGAGGCGGACTGGAGCGACCCGGGCAACCAGATCATCGGCATGCTCATCCCGGGCCGGGCGACCGACGAGGTCGACGAACGCGGCAGGCCGGTGTTCGGCGACACGGTCCTGCTCCTCCTGAACGGAGGATCGCGCTCGAGGCCGTTCACCCTGCCGAGGATGGACCACACCGGGCAGTGGGAGGAGGTCGTGAACACCGCACGCCACGACATCGGGTCGCGCCCGGTGCGCAAGGGCGCGATCACGCTCACCGCGCACTCGGTGATCATGCTGCGCTTCGACGAACGCATCACGCCATCGGGCATGCGGGCGTGAGCCCGGCGCGCGTCCCGACGTCGACCTACCGGCTGCAGTTCGGGCCGTCGTTCACGTTCGACGACGCCCGGGCCCTGACCGGCTACCTGCGCCGGCTGGGCGTCGGCGACGTCTATGCATCCCCCGTGTTCGCGGCTCGGGGCGGAAGCGAGCACGGCTACGACGTGGTCGACCCCACCCGGCTGAGCGACGACCTGGGCGGTCCGAAGGCGTTCGATGCGATGTCCGGGGAGCTGTCGCGGCTCGGCCTCGGGCTGCTCCTGGACATCGTGCCAAACCACATGGCCGCCTCCGCCGAGAACCCCTGGTGGTGGGACGTGCTCCGGCACGGCCGGCGGTCGGCGTTCGCGTCGTTCTTCGACATCGACTGGGCGGCCGGGAACGGTCAGGTGCTCCTGCCCGTGCTCGGCTCGCCGTTCGGTCGGGCCCTCGAGTCCGGGGAGATCCAGGTCGGGATCGAGGACGGAGCGCCCGTCATTCGGTACCACGAGCACCGGTTCCCGGTCGATCCGCGGTCCTACGAGGGCCGCGACGAGGACCTCCCGGCCCTGAACGGGACTCCCGGCGATCCCGGGTCGTTCGACGTGCTGGAGGCGCTGCTGAACAGACAGCACTACCGCCTCGCCGACTGGCGGATCGCCGCGCAGGAGATCGTCTATCGGCGGTTCTTCGACATCTCGGATCTGGTGTCGCTCCGGATGGAGGAACCGGCGGTGTTCGACGCGGCACACGCGCTGGTCCTCGAGCTGGTGCGGCGGGATGCGTTGACGGGGCTCCGGGTCGACCACGTCGACGGGCTGTTCGATCCCGCCGGATACCTCGTGCGGCTCCAGGAACAGCTCGGCGGCGACGGCTACGTGGTCGTGGAGAAGATCCTCGGGCGCGACGAGGTGCTGCCCGGGGGCTGGCCGGTCGCGGGCGCCACCGGCTACGAGTTCGCCGACGTCGCCGAGGGGATGTTCGTCGACCCCGCGGGGGAGGAACGCCTGCGGCGGGTGCACGCGGCGTTCGTCGCGGCGGGGCGGCGGCGTGCCGGCCGGCCCGGCGCCGGCGCCGACGCCAACGGCGGACCCGGGTCCGACTTCGGTTTCGGCTTCGAGGAGCTCGCGGCCCGGTGCAAGCGGGAGGTGCTCCGCCTGCTGTTCGCGGGTGAGGGACGGACGCTCGCCGCGGCACTCCACGCGATCGCGATGGAGGACCGGGACGGCCGCGACCTCACGGAGGACGTCCTCCGCGAAGCCCTCGTCGAGGTCATGGCGTGGCTGCCGGTCTACCGGACGTACACGACCGGGCCGGCCGTCGCCGAGGCCGACCGGCGCGAGGTCGACCGGGCGGTTCGCGCGGCGATCCGGGCGGCCGACGACGACCTCCGGCGCGCGGTGGAGTTCGTCGGCCGGGTGCTGCGGCTGGACACCCCGCCCGGATGGGATCGAAGCGAGGTCGGCGAGTGGGTTCGGTTCGTCATGCGGTGGCAGCGCCTGACCGGGCCGGTGGCCGCGAAGGGCGTCGAGGACACCGCGCTGTACCTGTGGGACGGCCTGCTGTCCAGGAGCGAGGTCGGGAGCGAGCCGTCGCGTCCCGCGGTCGCGGCCGACGAGTTCCACCGGCGGATGCGGGAACGCGGCCGGCGCCGACCGGGCTCGCTGAACGCCGGGTCGACGCACGACTCGAAGCGCAGCGAGGACGTCCGGGCCCGGCTCCACGTGCTGTCGGAGATCCCCGACGAGTGGGAACGACACCTCCGCCGGTGGCGGCGAATGAGCTCGAAGCACGCACGAACGGTGCGCGGGTTCGGCCATGTGCCCGATCCGTCGTTCGAGCTGCACCTGTACCAGACGATGGTCGGCGTCTGGCCGCTCGACCCGGCCGAACGCGCCGACCTCGTGCCGCGGGTGCAGGACTACGCGCTGAAGGCCGCGCGGGAGTCCAAGGTGCACACGTCGTGGATCGCCCAGGC
>DATLUW010000887.1:0-11537 GCA_035577825.1 Actinomycetota bacterium
AGGTGGTGGTGGTGACCGGCGTCGACGACTTCGTCGACGACGGCAATGTCTCCTTCAGCGTCCGCGTCAACAGCGCCTCGAGCGCCGATCCGAAATACAACGCCGTCAATCCCCCGAACGTCACGGTGGTGAACCAGGACAACGACACCGCAGACATCCTGGTCACGCCCACCGCAGGGCTCGTGACCAGCGAGGCGGGAGGCTTCGCCACCTTCACCGTCGTGCTCCAGAGCCAGCCGACCGCGAACGTGGTCATCCCGGTCGCCGCCAGCGACGCGACCGAGGGCAATGTCTCCGCTTCGAGCCTCACGTTCACGGCCGTGAACTGGAACGTGCCGCAGACGGTCACCGTGACGGGCGTCGATGACGCCGTCCAGGACGGCGACATCGCCTACGGCGTCGTGCTCGGCAAAGCGACCGGCTCGGACGCACTCTACGCCGCGATCGACCCCGCCGACGTGTCGCTCACCAACACGGACAACGACGCCGTGGGCATCCAGGTCACGCCCACTGCCGGCCTGGTGACGAGCGAGGCCGGGGGCCCCGCGACCTTCAACGTCGTGCTCCTGAGCCAGCCGACCGCCGACGTGGTCATCCCGGTCGCCTCGACCGACGCCAGCGAGGGCACGGTCAACGTCTCCAGCCTCAGCTTCAGCGCCGCCAACTGGAACGTCCCGCGGACGGTCACGGTGACCGGCGCCGACGACGCGGTCCAGGACGGTGACATCGCGTACGGCGTCACGCTGGGTGCGCCGGCGAGCGCCGACCCGCTCTACGCCGCGATCGACCCCGCCGACGTCTCGCTCACGAACACCGACGACGACGTCGCCGGTGTCACCGTGACGCCCACTGCCGGCCTCACCACGACCGAGGCCGGAGGTCTCGCGACATTCGATGTCGTGCTGAAGAGCCAGCCGACGGCGGACGTCGCCATCCCGGTGGCGTCGAGCGACCTCAGCGAAGGCACGGTGAACGTCTCGAGCCTCACGTTCAACGCCGCCGACTGGAACGTGCCGCACACGGTCACCGTGACGGGCGTCGACGACGCCGTGCACGACGGCGCCATCGACTACACGATCACGCTCGGCGCCGCCGGGAGCGCGGATCCCCACTACGCGGGTGTGGATCCCGCCGACGTGAGCGTCAGCAATACCGACGACGACGTCGCCGGGGTCACGGTGACGCCCACCGCCGGCCTCGTGACCACGGAGGCCGGAGGCCCCGCGACGTTCACCGTCGTGCTGAAGAGCCAGCCGGCCGCGGACGTCACCATCCCGGTGGCCGCGAGCGACCTCAGCGAGGGCACCGTCAACGTTTCCAGCCTCAGGTTCGGCGTGGCCGACTGGAATGTCCCGCAGACGGTGACCGTGACCGGCGTCGACGACGCGGTCCAGGACGGCGACGTCGCCTACACGATCGTGCTCGGGGCGGCTTCGAGCGCGGATCCGAACTACGCCGGCGTGGATCCCGTCGACGCGGCCGCGACCAACACCGACGACGACGCCGCGGGCATCACCGTGACGCCCACCGCCGGGCTCACGACGAGCGAGGCCGGGGGTGTGGCGACCTTCAACGTCGTGTTGAAGAGCCAGCCGACGGCGGCCGTCACCATCCCCGTCGCCTCGAGCGACCTCACCGAGGGCACGGTCAATGTATCGAGCCTCACATTCAACGCCGCCGACTGGAACGTGCCGCAGACGGTCACGGTGACGGGCGTCGACGACGCGGTGAAGGACGGGGACATCGCCTACACCATCACGCTCGGCGCACCGACGACCGCGGACCCCACGTACGCGGCCATCGACCCCGCGGATGTGGCCGCGACCAACACCGACGATGACGCCGCGGGCATCGCGGTGACGCCCACCGCCGGTCTCGTGACCAGCGAGGCCGGAGGTGTGGCCATCTTCAACGTCGTGCTGGAGAGCCAGCCCACCGCGGACGTCACCATCCCGGTGGCCTCGAACGATGTCACCGAGGGCACGGTCAGCGCCTCCAACCTCACGTTCACCGCGGCCAACTGGAATCTGCCGCAGACGGTCACGGTGACGGGGGCCGACGACGCGGTCCAAGACGGCGCCAGCGGTTACACCGTCGTGCTCGGCGCCGCCGCGAGCGCGGATCCCAACTATGCCGGTGTGGATCCCGCCGACCCCACGGTGACCAACACCGACGACGACGTCGCCGGCGTCACCGTGACGCCCACGGCCGGCCTCGTGACCACCGAGGCGGGAGGCCCCGCAACATTCACCGTGGTGTTGAAGAGCCAGCCGACCGCGGATGTCACCATCCCCGTGGCCTCGAGCGATCTCACCGAGGGCACCGTCAGCGTCTCCAGCCTCACCTTCACCGCCGCCGACTGGAATGTCCCGCAGACGGTCACGGTGACGGGGGTCGACGACGCCATCAAGGACGGCGATGTCGCCTACACCATCGCGCTCGACGCGCCCACGACGACGGACGCCCTCTACGCCGCGATCGATCCCGCCGACGTGGCCGTGACCAACGCCGACGACGACGCGGCGGGGATCACCGTGACGCCCACCGCCGGGCTCGTCACCACCGAGGCCGGGAGCACCGCCAGCTTCACGGTCGCACTGAGGAGCCAGCCGACCGGGGACGTCACCATCCCGGTGGCCTCGAGCGATCTCACCGAGGGCACGGTCAACGTCTCCCTTCTCACCTTCAGCGCCGCCGACTGGGACGTCCCGCACACGGTCACGGTGACGGGCGTCGACGATGCGACGAAGGACGGGAACATCGCTTACACCATCACCCTCGGGGCACCGACCACGTCCGACGCCGTCTATGCCGGCATCGATCCCGCCGACGTGGCGGTGACGAACACGGACGACGATGCCGCAGGCATCGCCGTGACGCCGACCGCGGGTCTCACGACCAGTGAAGCCGCAGGCGTCGCCACCTTCAACGTGGTATTGAAGAGCCAGCCGACCGCGGACGTCACCATCCCGGTCGCCTCCACCGACCTCACCGAGGGCACGGTCGACGTTTCCAGCCTCACTTTCACCGCCGCCGACTGGAACGTCCCGCAGACGGTCACGGTGACCGGTGTGGACGACGCGGTGCAGGACGGCGACATCGCGTACGGGGTCACGCTCGCGGTCGCCGCGAGCGCCGACGCCAACTACGCGGGGATCGATCCGGCGGACGTGGCGCTGGTGAACACCGACAACGACGTCGCGGCTGTCCAGGTCACACCCGCGTCCGGCCTGATCACGAACGAGGCGGGGGGGACCGCGAGCTTCACCGTGGTGCTCAAGAGCCAGCCGACGGCGGACGTGCTGATCCCGGTGGCCTCGAACGATCTCACCGAGGGAACGGTCGGCGTTTCCAGCCTCACTTTCACCGTCGCCGACTGGAATGTCCCGCAGACGGTCACGGTGACGGGCGTCGACGACGCGATCGAGGACGGCCCGACCGCGTACGGCATCACGCTCGGCGTGCCGGCGACCACGGACGCGCACTACGCGGCGATCGATCCGGCGGACGTCCAGCTGGTGAACGCCGACAACGACGCCGCCGGCATCACCGTATCGCCGACCGCAGGCCTGGTGACGAGCGAGGCCGGAGGCCTCGCCACGTTCAGCGTCGTCCTGAACACGCAGCCGACCGCGGACGTGACCCTCGCCGTCGCCTCGAGCGACACGACCGAGGGCCGGGTGTCCACGTCGAGCCTGACCTTCAGCGCCGCCAACTGGAACGTGGCTCAGACCGTGACCGTGACCGGCGTCGACGACGCGGCCCGGGATGGCGCTATCGCCTACACGGTCACCCTGGGCGCCGCTTCGAGCTCGGACCCCAACTACGCCGGGACCGACCCCGCCGACGTGGCCGTGACCAACACCGACGACGACGTCGCAGGCGTCACGGTGACGCCCGCTTCCGGCCTGGTCACGACGGAGGCCGGGGGCCAGGCCAGCTTCACGGTGGTCTTGAAGAGCCAGCCCACGGCTGACGTGGTGATCCCCGTGGCTTCCGGCGACGTGACCGAGGGCGCCGCCTCGACCGCGAGCCTGACGTTCACCGCCGCCGACTGGAACGTGCCCCAGACGGTGACCGTGACCGGCGCCGACGACTTCGTGGCCGACGGGAACGTCGCCTACTCGATCGTCCTCGGCGCCGCCGCGAGCGCCGATCCGACCTATGCGGGCGTGGATCCCGCCGACGTGGCCGCGAGCAACACCGACGACGACACGGTGGGGATCCTGGTCGCGCCCACGGTGGGTCTCGTCACCACCGAGCGCGGCGACACCGCGGGCTTCTCGGTGGTCCTCCGCAGCCAGCCGACCGCGAACGTGGTGATCCCGATCGTCACCAGCGACGCCACGGAGGGACAGCCGTCGGCGGCGAGCCTCACGTTCACCGCGGCGGACTGGAACGTGCCGCAACGCGTCATCGTCACCGGTGTCGACGACCCCGTGGACGACGGTGCGGTCGCCTACTTCATCCGCGTCAACAGCGCCGCGAGCGCGGATCCCAAATACAACAACATCAACCCCCCGAACGTGAGCGTCGTGAACGTGAACGACGACACCGCCGCGGTGGTGGTGACGCCCGCGGCGGGGCTGGTCACGAGCGAGGCCGGTGGCGTTGCGACATTCACGGTGGTGTTGAAGAGCCAGCCGACCGGCAACGTGGTGATCCCGGTCGCCTCGAGCGACGCGACCGAGGGCACGGTCTCGGCCCCGAGCCTCACGTTCACGGCCGCCGACTGGAATGTGCCGCAAACGGTCACGGTGACCGGCGTCGACGACGCGATCCAGGACGGCGACGTCGCCTACGGCATCGTGCTCGGGACTCCCGCGAGCAGTGATCCGATCTATCGCGCCGTCGACCCGGCCGACGTGGCCGCGATCAATACGGACAACGACGTCGCCGGCATCACCGTGACCCCCACCGCCGGGCTGGTCACGAGCGAGGCCGCAGGCCTCGCATCCTTCAGTGTCGTCCTCGGGAGCCAGCCGACCGCGGACGTCGTGATTCCGGTGGCCTCGAGCGACACCACGGAGGGCACCGTTTCGGCGGCGAGCCTCACGTTCACGGCCGCGAACTGGAACGTGCCGCAGACGGTCACGGTGACGGGAGTCGATGACGCGGTGCAGGACGGCGACAGGGGCTACGGCGTCGCGCTCGATGCGCCCTCGACCAGCGATCCCATCTACGCCGCGATCGACCCGGCGGACGTCTCGCTCACCAACACCGACAACGACGTCGCGGGGATCCAGGTCACGCCGACCGCGGGCCTCGTCACCACCGAGGCGGGCGGGACCGCGACCTTCACCGTGAGGCTGGGCAGCCAGCCGACCGCGGACGTCACCCTCCCGGTCGCCTCGAGCACTCCCACCGAGGGCACCGTCTCCGCCTCGAGCCTCACGTTCACCGCCGCGAATTGGGACCTGCCGCAGACCGTCACCGTGACCGGCGTCGACGACGCGGTCCAGGACGGCGACAAGGCCTACGCGATCGCACTGGGCGCTGCGGCGAGCGCGGACCCGCACTACGCCGGCGCGGATCCCGCGGATGTGGCGGTGACGAACACCGACAACGACGCCTCGGGCGTCACGGTGACGCCGGTGGCGGGCCTGCTCACGACCGAGGCGGGCGGCACCGCGAGCTTCACCGTGGTCCTCAAGAGCCAGCCGGCCGCGGACGTCACCATCCCGGCCGCCTCGAACGACGTCACCGAGGGCACCGTCAACGTTTCCAGCCTCACCTTCACCGCGGCCAACTGGAACGTGCCGCGGACCGTCACGGTCACAGGCGTCGACGACGCGATGGCCGATGGTGCGGTGGCGTATGCGATCGTGCTCGGTGTCGCCACGAGTGTGGATCCCAACTACGCGGGCGTGAATCCCTCCGACGTGTCCGTGACGAACGCCGACAACGACGGCCCCGGGATCACGGTCACGCCCAGCGCCGGCCTCGTCACCACCGAAGCGGGCGGCACGGCGAGCTTCGGCGTCGTGCTCAACAGCCAGCCCTCGTCCACGGTCACGATCCCGATCAGCTCCAACGATGTCACCGAGGGCACGCCGTCGGTCCCGAGCCTGTCGTTCACCGCCGCGAACTGGAACGTGCGGCAGACGGTCACGGTGACCGGCGTCGACGACGCGGTCGTCGATGGTCCCGTGGCCTACGTCATCCGCGTCGGACCCGCCTCGAGCCTCGACCTCAAGTACTCCGGCATGGACCCGAACGACGTCGCGGTGACGAACAACGACGACGATGTCGCCGGCATCACCGTCACGCCCACCGCGGGCCTGGTGACGAGCGAGGCCGGAGGCCTCGCCACATTCAACGTCGTGTTGAAGAGCCAGCCCGCCGCGAACGTCACCATCCCCGTCGCCTCGAGCGACGCCACCGAGGGCGCGGCATCGGTCTCGAGCCTGACGTTCACCGCCGGCAACTGGAACGTGCCGCAGACGGTCACGGTGACCGGCGTCGACGACGCCCTGAAGGATGGTGACATCGCCTACACGATCGTGCTCGGCGCTCCCACGACCGGCGATCCTCTCTACGCCGCGATCGACCCCGCCGACGCGGCCTTGACCAACACCGACAACGACACCGCCGGCGTCACCGTGACGCCCACCTCGGGCCTCGTCACCAGCGAGGCCGGAAGCCTCGCAACCTTCACCGTCGTCCTGAAGAGCCAGCCCACCGCGGACGTCGTCATCCCGGTGGCCACGAGCGACCCGACCGAGGGCACGGCCAACGTCTCCAGCCTCACCTTCACCGCCGCCGACTGGAGTGTGCCGCAGACGGTCACGGTGACGGGCGTGAACGACGCGGTCGTGGATGGCGACATCGCCTACACGATCGTGCTCGGTGCCGCAGCGAGCACGGATGCGGACTACGCCGGCGTGGATCCCAGTGACGTCGCCGTGACCAACGCCGACGACGACGGGGCCGGCATCACCGTGACGCCGCTCTCGGGCCTGGTGACGAGCGAGGCCGGAGGCACCGCGTCCTTCACCGTGGTGCTGAGGAGCCAGCCGACCGCCAACGTGGTCATCCCGGTGGCGTCGAGCGACCCGACCGAGGGCACGGTCAGCGCTTCCAGCCTCACGTTCTCCGCGGCCAACTGGAACGTGCCGCAGACGGTCACGGTGACGGGCGTCGACGACGCGGTCGCCGACGGCGCCGTGGCGTACACCGTCTCGATCGGGCCCGCGGTCAGCGGCGACCCCGACTATTCCGGCGTCGACCCTCTCGACGTGTCCGTCACCAACACCGACAACGACAGCCCGGGCATCACCGTGACGCCCACCTCCGGCCTCGCGACCGGCGAAGCCGGAGGCCCAGCCACGTTCAACGTGGTGCTCGCGAGCCAGCCCACCGCGAACGTGGTCATCCCGGTGACTTCGAGCGATCCGACCGAGGGCACGGTCAACGTCTCCAGCCTGACCTTCACCGCCGCGGACTGGAACGTCCCGCAGACGGTCACGGTGACGGGCGTCGACGATGCGGTGGCGGACGGCGCGATCGCCTACCACATCCTCCTCGGCACCGCAGCGAGCGCGGATCCCGGCTACGCCGGGATCGACCCCGCCGATGTCGCGGCGACGAATGCCGACGACGACACCGCCGGCATCGCCGTGTCGCCCACCGCCGGACTCGTGACCAGCGAGGGCGGGGGCCGGGCGACGTTCACCGTCGTCCTTAAGAGCCAGCCGACCGCCGACGTGGTCATCGCGGTGACCTCGAGCGACCTCACCGAGGGCACGGTCGCGCCTGCGAGCCTCCGCTTCACCGCCGCCAGCTGGAACGTGGCGCAGACCGTCACCGTGACCGGCGTCGACGACCAGGTCGCTGACGGCGCCGTGGCCTACAACGCCATCCTCGGCGCCGCCACGAGCGCGGACGCGAGCTACCAGGGCATGGATGCACCCGACGTCGCGGTCGTGAACACCGACGACGACGGCCCCGGCATCCTCGTCTCGCCGACCACGGTCCTCGCGACGAGCGAGGCCGGAGGCCGGGCGACGTTCACCGTCGTGTTGAAGAGCCAGCCGACCGCCGACGTCGTGGTCCCGATCGCCTCCAGCGACACCACGGAGGGCGCGGTCGCGGTGAAGAGCCTCAAGTTCACCGCCGCCAGCTGGAATGTGCCCCAGACCGTCACGGTGATCGGCGTCGACGACGCCGTCGTCGACGGCACGATCGCCTACACCATCCTCACCGGCGCCGCCGCGAGCGCGGACCCGACGTACGCCGGGATCGACGCCGCCGATGTCGCGGTCACGAACGCCGACAACGACACCGTGGGCGTCGTGGTCACACCCGTCGCCGGACTCGTCACCAGCGAAGCGGGCGCCACGGCCACGTTCACGGTGGTGCTCAAGAGCCAGCCCATCGCCCCGGTGTCGTTCGCGCTCTCGAGCAGCGACACGACCGAGGGCCTGGTCTCGCCCGCGAGCATCGTGTTCACGAACGCGAACTGGAACGTTCGGCAGACGGTCACGATCACCGGCGTCGACGACCCGATCGTGGACGGCGATGTCGGCTACACGATCCACGTCGCGCCCGCGGCCAGCGCCGATCCGCTCTATGCGGGCATGATCGCTTCCCCCGTGAGCGTCGTGAACCGCGATGGCAACGACGACGGCAGCGTGGCGCTGGAGCTGGTTCCGGACCGCTCGGAGATCGAGCAGGGCGAGCCGGTGACCTACCACCTCGTGATCCGCAACCGCTGCGCCCTACCGATCGACAGCATCACCATCACCCACGTGCTGCCACCCCGGTTCGGTACGCTGAGCGGAACGCTCAGCCGCAACGGCCAGGTGATCGCCGATCCGGCCGCGGGCCCGAGCCAGGCGCTCGAGCTCCCGCACCTGGACGGCTTCGTGGACCGGAACGGCAACGGCGTCGCGGATCCCGGGGAGCGCGGCTACGCCGAGTTCCGCTGGCAGTTGGTCGCGGGCGCCGGCGCCGGCCCGGGCTCGTACACGAACACCGTGAGCGCCACGGCGAGCTGCGCCACGTGCACCATCGCCCAGCCGGTCTCGGCGACCGTGCGCGTCACCGAGAACACGCTGTTCACCCGCAGCGCGATCGTCGGCCGCGTGTTCGAGGACCGGAACCGCGACGGCCGGCAGGGCGCAGGGGAGCCGGGCATCGCCAACGCACGCGTGGTGCTGGACGAGGGCACGTCGGTCACGACCGATGCCGAAGGCATGTTCCACGTGCCCGACCTGGAAGGCGGGCCGCGGGTGATGAAGATCGACCTC
Organism: Actinomycetota bacterium; assembly: GCA_035577825.1. GTDB lineage: Bacteria > Actinomycetota > UBA4738 > UBA4738 > JACQTL01 > DATBHM01. Next base: position 9,252 of record DATLUW010000887.1, read on the forward strand.
GCCGGGCTCGGCATGGGTGCGACCGCCACCACCGACGCCTCCGCCGTCGTCAACGTCGCCCCCGGGCTCATGGCCAGCGTGCGCTTCGGCGTCTTCTTCCCGCGCGACAGCGTCCAGGCCGGCAGACCCGGCAGGGAAGGGCTGGCGATCAACGCCGGGCTCCCCGAGTCCAGCGTCGACGTCTCCGGCGACGTGTCGCGGCCGTCGATCCAGCTGAACGGCGCACCGCTCGAGGTGCACATGTTCGCATCGCCCCAGGGCAAGCCGGTGAAGGGCACGAAGGCGGGCGTGCAGCTGGGCGCGCTCGACATCCCGGTGGACGAGAAGGGCCGCTTCGCAGCCTCGGTCCCGCAGACGAGCGACGAGCCGTTCGACGTGGCGATGGTGGATGCCGGCGGGCGCGCCTCGCTCGTGCACGTGCAGCTGCCACTGCTGCGGATCGACTCCCCGAAGGGCGGGCTGGTGCTGCCGTACGGCCAGAAGTCCGAGGACGTGCGCGTGGCGCCCCATGCGTCGCTCCCCGGCGAGTCGGGCGCGCCCGTGGCGGCGCTCGGCGGCGCCGCGGGGGAGAAGCCCATCGCCTGGACGCGGGTGCGCGGTCGCACGAACCCGGACAACGCCGTGGCGGTGAACGGGGCGCTCGTCGACGTCGCCGCGGACGGGGCGTTCACGATCGAGGTGCCGCTGCACATGGGCGACAACGACATCGCGATCGCATCGCGTTCGCCGCGCGGGCTCACGAACCACGCCACGCTCACGGTCACGGTCGCGGATCGCACCGAGCACGGCGATCCGATCCTGGCCGAGCAGCCGACGCCGGAGCTGACGCTCTACCTGCCGCCGGCAAATGTGCCGCTCAAGTCCAACGCCTTGAACCTCGCGGGTCGGACGCAGCCGGGGAATCACGTGATCGTGAACGGCGACACGCTGCAGGTGCGCGCGGACGGCTCGTTCGATCACCGCATGCTGCTCGCCGAGGGCCCGAACCACCTCGCGTTCCGCGTCGTGGATGGGCATGGCCGCTGGTCCGAGGTGACGCGTGACGTGGAGGTGCGCACGCCGAAGATGTTCCTGGTCGCACTCGCCGACGGCGTCGTCGGCCAGTCGAGCGGCGCCGCGTTCCTGCGCCCGGGCCAGGGCGAGAGCTGGAACGAGGGCCGGGTCGCGTGGAACCTGCGCGGCTGGGTGGCGGGCAAGTACCTGCTCACCTCGGCGTTCGACTCGCAGCGCCGCGAGATGCACCAGCTGTTCCGCGACCTCGACGACAACGGCCGCAACCGGCTGCTCACGAACCTGGACCCGGACAAGCTCTACCCGGTCTACGGCGACTCGGGCTCCATCAACTACAGCGCGCTCGACGGCAGCCGGCTCTACATCGGGCTCCAGGGTGACGCGATCCGCGCCTCGCTCGGCAACTTCCCGATCGCGCTGGACGACGTGGAGCTGGCCGGCTTCCGGCGCACGCTCTACGGCGCGCAGATGCGGGTCGGCAGCGCCGCGGGGGGCCGGCCGCTGCCGAGCGGCACCTCGATCGCGGCGTTCGGCGCCCAGGCGGGGAACGTGCACGTGCACGACGACATCGAGGCCACCGGCGGCACGCTCTACTACCTGAGCCACGACGAGGTCATGGAGGGCAGCGCCCAGGTGTTGCTGGTGGTGAGGGACCGCAACACCGGCAACGTGCTCGCGCGCGTGCCGCAGCGGTTGGGCATGGACGTGGTGGTGAAGGAGTTCGAGGGCCGGCTCATGTTCACGCGCCCGGTCTCCAGCGTCTGGGACGACGGCAGCCTGATCGGCGAGGCGCGGCTCATGGGCAACCCGGTGACGATCGAGGTCGACTACGAGACGCCGGGCCACACGGAGGAGAAGTCGGCGGCAGGTGCGCGCCTCACGCAGGATCTCGGCAACCGGCTGACCCTGGGCACCACGGTCGTCCACGACGCCTCGGGTGCGAGTGCTTACCGGCTGGGCGGCGCCGATTTCACGCTCAGGCCGGTGAAGGGCTCGCGCCTGCTCGCGGAGATGGCGAAGAGCGAGGGTCGCACGGGCCACTCGTTCAGGAGCAGCGACGGTGGCCTCGGCTACGCCGCGGCCGATACCGGCGAGGCGGAGTCCGGCACGGCGTGGAAGACCGCGGCCGAGTTCGACCTCGGCGAGATGTTCAAGCGCCCCGGGCTCGCCACGGTGAGCGCCTACGCACGCCGCGTCGACGCGGGCTTCGAGAGCGAGGGCGAGCGCGGCGGCGTGGCGTCGGAGCGCTCGGGCGGCCGCGCCACGCTGGGCGTG
>DATLUW010000888.1:0-8141 GCA_035577825.1 Actinomycetota bacterium
GAGGAGGGCGGGGGACCGGGGCAGCTGGCGGTCGCCGCGGCCGCCACCGGGCTGGCGCTCGACGTCCGGGCCGCCGCCGCCGCCGACGTGCCCGAGCGGCTGGGCGCCGCGGCCGGGCTTGTGGTGCTCGGGGCGAGCTACGACGTCCGGGACGCGGAGCGCTTCCCGCACCTGTACCGGGTGATGGACCTCATCCGCGAGGCCGCCTCGGATGAACGCCCGGTCCTCGGCGTCTGCCTGGGCGGCCAACTCGCCGCGGAGGCTCTCGGCGGGCGCGTGGAGCGCGGCGACCACGGCCCGGAGATCGGATGGAGGACGGTTCGGGCCACGGAAGAAGCCTCCGGCGACCCGGTGGCCGCCGCGGTCGGGCCGGCCGGAACGCCCCTGTTGCTCTGGCACCACGACGTGTTCGTGCCGCCGCCGGGCGCGGTTCGACTGCTCACCTCCGACGGGTACCCCGAGCAGGGATTCCGCCTGGGAAGCGTGTGGGGTGTCCAGTCGCACCCCGAGGCGGACGAACCCGTCGTCGCCGAATGGGTCTCGTCCCCGGGCGGCGCCAAGGACCTCCGGGCAAACGGCGTCGCCGAGGAGGACATGCTCGGCCCGGCGCCGACGAACAGCCCGGGCGCCCTCCGCCTCCTCGAGGCGTGGTGCCGCGTGGTTGCCGCGAACAGAGCGCCGTAGCCGGGCGGGCTCAGGGCCCGGCTGGTCAGGCCGCGTTCGGCAGCGCGCGCGGTTCGATTCGAACCCGGACGCTCCGCTCGGCCTTGCTCGCCGCCCGGCTTCCCCACAGGGCGAAGCCCAGCAGCACGAACCCGACCACCAGCAGGGCGATCACGGCGACGAGCGCGTCGAGCGTGCCGCCTCCGGCCCCGTTCCCGAGATGCGGAATCGCAACCCCGATCATGGTGCTCACCTCCGATCGTGAGTCTCGATCGCGGGGAACCCGCCGATGAGTGCGGATCGTCCCGGTTCGACGGGGCCATCCGGACCGGCGCCGCGGAAGCTTCGGAGCGTCCTCCGCGAAGGCTCGAGCGATATCCTCCGGACCTGCCCGGACGGGTTCGATCCGCGGCGGGGCGGCCTCGCCGCATCCGTCCGGCAAGGGGGTGAGCGGTCGTGGACGTCGGGGCGTTCCTCGGCCGGATCACGCCGTTCGACGCCCTCGCGCCCGACGAGCTCGAACGGGCCGCCCGCGGCGTCCGCATCGAGTTCTACCCGGCCGGGACCACGATCCTCGTCCAGGGCGGCGAGCCGGCCACCCACCTGTTCGTCGTCCGCCGGGGCGAGGTCGAGCTGCTCGACGAGGACCGCCTGATCGACCTCCTGGGCGAGGGCGAGCTGTTCGGTGACCTGTCCCTGTTCTCCGGGCTGGGGCCGACCGCCACGGTCCGGGCGCACGAGGACACGCTCTGCTACCTGATCGACGAGCCGACCGCTCGGGCCACGCTGGGCTCGCCCGCGGGGCTGGCGTTCTCGTTCGGGCTGCTGCGCCGCCGGCTGGTCCGGATGCAGCGTGCGCCCGTGGCGCCGGACGGCCGCCTCGTGCAGGTCGGTTCGGTGATCGCCCGGCCGCCGCTCACGTGCGAGGAGGGCACGACCGTTCGCGAGGCGGCGGCGTTGATGGCGCGGGAACACGTGTCGTCGCTGCTGGTGGTGCGGCCGGACGGGTTCGGGATCCTCACCGACCGCGACCTCCGGACGAAGGTGCTCGCCGCCGGGCTGGACGGCGGGGCGACCGTCGGCAGCGTGATGACGCACCCCGCGATCGTCGTCCGCGACACCACCACCGCCGGAGAGGTCGTCCTCACCATGCTCGAGGGCGCGTTCCACCACGTGCCGGTGGTGGACGCCGACGGCCGGTTGCTGGGCGTCGTCACCGACACCGACCTCATCGGGCTCGAACGGCGGTCGGCGTTCGCCCTCAAGAGCCTGGTGGCGCGGGCGGCGACGGTGGACGAGGTCGCGGCCGCCGGGCAGCAGGTGCCGGAGATGGTGGCCGCCCTCGTCGAGGCAAGAACCGACCCGGTGGACGTCGGCCGTTCGATCGCGCTCATCACCGACGCGCTCACGGTTCGCCTGATCGAGCTGGTCGAGGAGGACCTCGGGCCGGCGCCGGTCCGGTGGGCCTGGCTCGCGTTCGGCAGCCAGGCCCGCGGCGAGCAGGCGCTCCGCACCGACCAGGACCACGGGCTGGCCTACGAGGACGGCGCCCCGCCGGAGGCCGAGGAGTGGTTCGCCGCGCTGGCCGAGCGAGTCACCGCGGGCCTGGAGGCGTCCGGGATCGAACGATGCGACGGCGACGTGATGGCCTCGAACCCGGCCATGCGCCGTTCGCTTTCGGAATGGATCGCGGCGTACCGGAGGTGGATGTCGGACCCGGGAACCGAGGGGAGCGTGCTCTCGTCGATCGCGTTCGACGTTCGCAGGGTGACGGGGACCCTCGACGTCGAACCCCGGCTGCGCGACGTGGTCCGGGAGGCGCGGGACCGGCCGGTGTTTCTCAGGCACCTCGCCCGCCGCGCGCTCGACCTCCGCCCGCCGACCGGGTTCTTCCGCGACCTCATCGTCGTCGGCGGCGGCGAGCATGAAGGGAAGCTCGAGATCAAGAAGGGCGGGATCGTGATCGTCGGCGAGCTGGCCCGGGCGTGGGGGGTCGAGACGGGGGCCACCGGGATCGGGACGCTGGCACGGCTGGAGGCGGCCGCGGCGGCCGGGCGGATCGACGAGGAGACCAGCTCCGGGCTCGCGGAGAGCTTCCGGCTGCTGTGGGAGGTTCGGCTAGCGGAGCACGTCCGCGCGTTCCGGGCGGGGGAGCCGACGGATGACTTCGTGGACCCCGCGTCGCTGGGGATGCTGACGCGGCGCGAGCTGAAAGAGGCGTTCCGCATCATCGCCGGCGCGCAGCGAACGCTGTCGTCGGAGCTCGGGGTGATGCGGCGGTGAAACGCCGCTCGGCGGTGCGCTGCAGCACGGGGCGGCAGTGAGCGAGGGCCCGTTCGGGCCGGTCCCGGGCGCGCCGCCGCGCGCCGGTCGGCGATCGCCGTGGACCGAGGCCGAGCTCGCCGCGCTGGACTTCGAGACGACCGGCCTCGACCTGGCGACCGACCGGGTCATCTCGTGGGGGGTCGTGCCGATCCGTCGAGGGGGAGTCGAGCTTCGCGACGCCGCCTATCGGCTGGTCGCCCCGGGCACGGAGCGTTCGCCCGGCGTCGAGTCCATCCGGGTCCACGAGCTCCGGCCGACCGACCTCGCCGAGGCGCCGCCGCTCCGCGAGGTCGCCGGCGAGCTGCGCGACGCGCTGGACGGCCGATACCTGGTCGCCTGGGCGGCCGGGATCGAGATCGCGTTCCTCCGGCGGATGTTCGGAGGATCGGCTCGAGCCTGGAAGCGGCGGACGATCGACGTCCGGCAGCTCGCCGCAGCGGCAGTTGGACCGGGCGGCGACGCCCGACGACTGAACCTCGAGGCGGCCTGCCGCCGGTTCAGCGTTCCTGTCGAACGCACGCACCACGCGTTCGACGATGCGCTCATGACGGCCGAGCTGTTGCTCGTCCTGGTGGGCCACATCGAGGGCGAGCCCGCGACGGTGCGAAAGCTGTTTCGCACCGCGCGCCACGGCTCAGCCATCCTGCGTTCCTGAGCGCGGCCCCCTGGCGCTACATCCGTTCGAAGTAGCGGCTGAGCTCCCAGTCGGTCACGGTCGTGTTGTCGAAGATGATCTGTTCCTGCCGGGCGGTGTTCAGCAGATGCTCGAATACCGCGTCTCCGAACGCCTTGCGCGCGACCTCGCTGCCCTCGAACTCGGCGACCGCCTCGTGCAGCGACGTGGGGACGCGCGGCACGTCCTCGGCCACATAGGCGTTCCCATGGAACATGGCCGGCGGCTCGACGCCGTTCTCGATGCCGTGGAGCCCCGCGGCGATCGTCGCTGCGAACGCGTAGTAGGGGTTCGCATCGGCCCCCGGGATGCGGGACTCGATGCGCAGCCCGCCGTGCTCGCCGACCAGCCGAAACCCGCACGTCCGGTTGTCGTGGCCCCACGCGATCGCCGTCGGCGCCCACGACCCGGCCTGATACCGCTTGAAGGAGTTCACCGAAGGGGCGAACATCCACGCCATCTCCCGGGCCGTCGACATGAGCCCGCCGAGGTACGAACGGAACAGGTCGCTCATGTGGTGCTCGCCGCCCTCGTCCCACATCAGCGACGTCGAGCCGTCCTCGTTCCACACGCTCGAGTGCAGGTGGCAGGACGAGCCCGCCTCGGCCATCGTCCACTTCGCCATGAACGTCACCGCGCGCCCGAGCCCCGACGCGATCTCCTTGACGCCGTTCTTGTAGACGGTGTGGCGGTCGGCCATCGTCAGCGCGTCGGCGTAGCGCAGGTTGATCTCCTGCTGCCCCTTGCCGAACTCGCCCTTCGAGAACTCCACCGGGACGCCCGCGTTGTCCATGTGGTTGCGGATCGCGCGGATGACGTATTCGTCCTTGGTGGTCTGGAGGATGTGGTAGTCCATGATGTAGTCGGAGTGCGGCTTCAAGCCCCGGTACCCCTTGCCGGCGGCCTCCTCGAACGAGTCCTTGAACAGGTAGAACTCGAGCTCCGACCCGCACTTCACCGTGTAGCCGGCGGCCGCGGCGCGCTCGATCTGTCGCTTCAGGATCTGCCGTGGCGCCACCTCCACGGGTTCGCCGGTCTCCTCGTCGAACACGTCGCAGATCACGAGCGCGGTCTTCTCGAGCCACGGCACGGCGCGCATCGTCGACAGGTCGGGCCGCATGGCGAGGTCGCCGTAGCCGGTGTCCCAGTTCGCGTAGGCGTAGCCGGGGATCGGCTCCATCTCCATGTCGACGGCCAGCAGGTAGTTGCACGCGTGGATCGCGCCCTCGCCGCCCTGCAGGACGTCCTCGAGGAAGTACCTGCCGGTGAGGCGCTTGCCCATGAACCGGCCCTGCTGGTCCGGGAACACCATGAGCACGGTGTCGATCTCGTCGTCGCGGATCTGCTCTTCGACGGTCTCCTGGTCGAGCATCCCTCGTTCCATCGGCATGTCCTCCTCAGGCGCTGGCCGGGCAACTCGGGCGATCCGCGCTCACGAAGCAGAAAGCGACGCGGCGGGCTTACCGTACGCCCGCCGCGTCCATTCCTGCTCCCCGGTCGTCAGGTGGCCGGATCGGCCGGCGGCCCGGAGGCCGGCGGCCCGGACGGCGCTGCCGACGTCGCCCCGGACACGTCCTCCACGTGGGTCGTCCCGTACCCTTCGTCCTCGGGATGCCCGTGCTCGCCCTGGGTCATGGCGAACTCCTCCTCGGGCGACAGCACCAGCTTGTGCCGCCCCGCGATGGCGAAGTACAGGACGCCGAGGACGTAGTACACGGCCACGCCGTACACGCCCGGCCGGTATGCCGAGTTCAGGAAGATCGCCACCAGCGAGATCGCCGCCAGCACGCCCGCGACCACCGCCCCCGGAACCCCCACCGGGCTCCGGTACGGCCGCGTGATGTTCGGCAGCCGCTTGCGGAGCAGCGTGAACGATGTCATCTGCAGGATGTAGGAGATCACCGCCGCGAACACCGCCATGTTCAGCAACGCGGCGACGATCTGCGAGCCCAGGTTGTTCTTCTGCAGGATGAACACGAGCACCGCGAGGGCGTAGCCGACGATCGCGCCGGCGATCAGCGCCACGTGCGGGGTCTTGCGCCGTCCGCTCGTCTTCGACAGCCACTGGGGGAAGTAGCCCGCCCGCGAGAGCGAGTACGTATTGCGCCCGTACGCGTAGATGATCGTGAAGAAGCTCGCGATCAGCCCGATCTGGAACAGCAGCCCCAGGACGTAGGCGGTCTTCCCACCCGACCCGAAGATCGCCTTGAACCCGTCGAGCAGCGGGAACCCCGACGTGGCGTACTGGAACGCCCCGTGCGGGAGCGCCGTGTTGAAGATCAGCGTAAGGACCGCCGCGATCAGCAGCGTGTGCATCGCGAGCGTGGCTCCCCGAGGGACGTCCCGGCGGGGGTCCATCGACTCCTCCGCCGCGAGCGGCACCTCCTCGATCGCGAGGAAGAACCAGATCGCGAACGGTAATGACTTGAAGATCCCGGAGAGCCCGAATGGGAACGCCGGACCACCGCCACCCGCGACCGGGAGGAGCGAGCCATCCGGAGCGGTCTTGCTCGAGATGTTCGTCCACAGGTTGAAATCGAGCTTGCCCGAGATGATCGCGGCGAGGAAGAAGAACAGCAGGACGGCGATCGACAGCACGGTGATCGCCACGGTGAACCGGAACGTGGCCTCGATCCCGACGATGTTGATCCCCACGAAGATCACATAGAAGACCAGCCACCAGAACGGCAGGCTGTTCCACCACGTCGGGCTCACCACGTTGCCTCCGGCGTCGAAGTGCCCGCCCGCGCTGAACAGGCCCACGACGATCTGCTGCATCAGCAGGCCCATCGCGCCGACGACGACGGCCGGCGTGATGACGTACTCCATGTTCTCGGCGAGGCCGGTGAGGAATCCGCCCCACGGCCCCATCGCCGACCGGGCGAACGAGTACGCGCCGCCGGTGTGCGGCAGGGCCGGCGACATCTCGGCGATCGAGTAGACCAGGCAGTAGTACATGATCGCCATGAACACGGCGGCGACCGCGAGGCCATAGAACCCGCCCGTGCCGAGGCCGAAGTTCCACCCGTAGAACTCGCCGGAGATGACTGCGCCCACTCCGAGGGCCCACAGCGACCACATCCCAGCGTGTCGCTTGAGGCCGCGTTTCTCGAAGTAGTCCTGGTCGACCTCCCGGTAGGTGACCGAGCCCACCTTCCGTTCCTGCGCCACGTTCCCTCCCCTCGAGAAGGCTGTCGGGCGGGAGCGATCTTGAATCGTCCCTCCGCCTCAAGTCAAGCGGGGTGTCAGACAAGACTTGACATGAGGCATCGCTTTGTCTGACACAATATGCGGCTGGACCGCACGGAGAGGACCGCATGGCGAACCGATCGCGTCAGCGTTCGCGGCCGACCACAACCCGCGAGAACCTGCTCGCCTGGATCGCGAAGGGGAAGGTGCGGCCCGGCGCGCAGCTCCCGCCCGAGCCCCAGCTGGCCGGGGAGCTCGGTGTCTCGCGGCCCACGCTTCGGGAGGCGCTGCGGTCGCTCGAGGATGAGGGCGTGGTCACTCGTACGCGCGGCTCCGGCACCTTCCTGTCGCACCGGCCGCGGCTGCGCAACAACCTCGACGTGAACTTCGGCGTCACCGACGCCATCCGCCAGGCGGGGATGGAGCCGGGGCAGCGCGGCGCGGTGACCAGCCTCGTGCCGGTCCCCGCCGACGAACGCGAGCGGCTCGACCTCGAGCCCCGCGAGCAGGTGGTCGTCGTCGAGCGCGTCCGGACGGCAGACGGGCGCCCGGTGGTCGCCACGCGGGACGTGCTGCCGGTTCGCCTGCTGGACGACCGGACCGACGTGCTGCCGCAGCTCGCCGAGGGTTCGCTGTACGAGCTCATGGAGCGCGAGCTCGGCATCGCCATCCATCACGGCGTCGCGAGCTTCGCGCCGGTACGGGCGACGAAGGCGCTGGCGTCGCACCTCCGCGTGGCGCGGGGTTCGCTGCTGCTGTACCTGCAGCAGGTCGACTACGACGTCGAGGGCCGGCCGGTGCTGTCGTCGCACGAGCATCACGTGGCGGACGCGTTCGAGTTCACGTTGATCCGGAGGGGTCCGGGGAGGAGGTTCACATGAGCGTGGGCAAGGCCATGCGGATGAAGCGGGTGATCGACGGCGCCGGCGTCTCGGTGATCTGCGCGCTCGACCACGGGATGACCTCGCCGACGTTCCTCGAGCCGCTCGCGGACATCCGAACGCGAACCGAGGAGGCCGTGGCCGGCGGCGCGAACGTGATCATGATGAGCAAGGGGATGATCCGCGTCGCCGAGCCCGCGTTCTCCCCGACGACGTCGCTCGCGCTGCTGCTGTCGGCGTCCGCCAGTCCCACCGGCGACCGGCCCTCGATCGTCCAGATCGCCGACGTCGAGGAGGCGGTGGTGCTCGGCGCCGACTGCGTCGTGCTGTTCACCGCGCTCGGCGGCGACGCCGAGGCGGAGATGATCGAGACGCTCGCCGGCGTCGGCTGTGAGTGCGCCGCCGCCGGG
>DATLUW010000889.1:0-6617 GCA_035577825.1 Actinomycetota bacterium
CCTCGCCGATCCGCCGCCGAGCATCACGGGGGCGTGGTGCCTCCAGATCGCGGCCGGCACGCTCGGGGTCGTCGGCGAGGCGATCGCCGTCGGGTACGCGTTCTAACCTCCCGGAGGGTCGACCTGCCGCATGTGGCGGGATCTTGATGCCGGGCGAGGTAGCCCGGGATCACCCTGCGTGCCAGACTCGGCGTCGATGAGCGACGGCTTGGCCAGGGCGTTGGACCGACTGTCCAAGGTCGAGCTGCATTGCCACGTCGAGGGGACGATGCGCCCCGGGACGCTCATCGACCTGGCGAACAGCCACGGCATCGAACTGCCGACGAACGACCCCACGGAGCTGTACCGGTATGACTCGCTCGACGGCTTCCTGAGCGTGTTCTGGGTGGTGCAGTCGACACTCGTCACCCGTGAAGACTGGGCCCGCCTGGGGTACGAAAGCGTGGTCGACGGAGCGGCGCACGGGCTGGTGCATCGCGAGTCGTTCTTCACTCCCACCAGGCACCTCGACGCCGGCCAGGATCTGGCGGACATCGTCGCGGGATTGGACGAGGGGCTCGCCGCCGCCGAGGCCGAGACCGGCGCCACGTGCCTGCTGATCGCCGACATGGATCGCGCCTTCGGGCCCGAGAAGGGGCTCGCGCAGGTCGAGCGACTCGTGGACCTCCGCCGGTCGGGCGCCGCGGGGTTCGACCGCGTGATCGGGGTCGGCATGGATTCGACCGAGACCGGTGTCGATCCGACCACCTACGCAGCGGCATACGAGGCTGCACGGGCAGGGGGATTCCGCCTCACCGCCCATCAGGGTGAGAACTCGGGCCCGAGGGAGGTCGTGGCAGCGCTCGACGTCCTCGGGGTCGACCGCGTGGACCACGGCTATTCGATCCTCGCCGACCCGGACCTCGTCGCGAGGGTCGCGGGCGATCGGGTCCCCCTCACGGTCTGCCCCAACTCGAACGTCCGGATCGCGAACTCGTTCGAACGGCTGGAGGACCACGTCTATCCCGAGCTCCGGGCGAAGGGCGTCCTTGCGACCCTGAACACCGACGACCCGGCGCTCTCCGACCTGGACCTTGGGTACGAGTACGCGTCGGTCGCCGCCGCGTTCGGGTGGAGCTGGGAGGACATGGTGTCCATCGCGCTCGACGGCGTCGAGGCGTGCTGGCTCGACGACGAGGCCAAAGCCGCGCTCCGCGACCGCCTCCGGCTTGCCGCCGTGGACCTCGCGCCGACCACTGACGCCTGACCCGCGTGCCAGGTCAGGCGTTCGGGGCGAGGACGCGGAGGTCGGTCACGGCTCGGGCTGCTGCCAGTCCAGGCCCTCGTCGAGGGCGCGGTGCACGACGCTTCGGGCTGCGTCGTTCCGGGCCAGACCATGTTCGGCGAGCAGCGGGTCGGCGAGCTCGACGTAGAGGCGCATCGCCTCGCGGAGGGCGGCCAGCACGGACTCCTGGGTCATCGCCGGGACGGTCGCGGCGAACCGGTCGGCCAGCGGCCCGAGGTGCTGCTCGATCCGTCGGGAGCCGCCGCCGGCCTCGCCCCGTTGGAACGCCAGCAGGCGGAACAGGACCCGGTCGCGGACGTAGTGCAATCCGTCGAGCGCCTCATACAGCTCGCCACGGAGGATCTTCGTCTGGATGTACCAGCTCCAGGTCCACACGCGCCCCTCGAACCAGGCGAGGTCCTTCGTGGGGCCCCCGGGCGCGGGCGCCGGCCAGGGCAAGGTGCCCGAGATTCGGCCGTCGCGTTCCCACAGCACGAACGCCGCCAGGCCTGCGTTCCGCTGGGGGAGCCGCCCGACCTCGACGGGCTGCAGGTCGACGTGGATCAGGTCCTCGTACAGGACGATCAACATCTCGGGCACGCGGACGTGCTCCGCGGTGAACGCCGCCACGACGGGTCCGGCCTCGACCGCGAGGTCCCGCAGCTGGGCCGCAAGCGTGTCGACGCCGCCCTTCTCGACCACGAGCTGGAGGTCGAGATCCGAGTACTCGTCGGCCTCCCCGGAGGCGATCGAACCCCCGATCACCATCCCGAGGACGTCGTCGCGCGAGGATGCCGCCGCGCATACGGCCTCGAGGCGTCTCCGGTGCAGCGGCAGCTGCTCGATTCCTGTCGGGAGTGACACCTCGTTCACGTGCTCACCGGTGTTCCGGGTGAATCGTCGAGGTCGATGGTCGTACCGGGCCGGGCCACCGTGAGCTCGCGGTGGAAGATGCCGCGCGCGGCGCCGGCTGCGGCCGACGGGTCCGTTCCCGGCAGGAGGTGGGTGAGCACGAGATGGCGGACGCCGGCGTCCACCGCGGTCTCGGCCATCTGCCGGGCGCTCGACAACGTTGTCGCCGATTCCCCCGGCACCACGTCGACGAACGATGCCTCGGCGAGGAACACGTCGGCCGCGCGGGCGAGCTCCGGCAGGTTCGGGCTCGGGCCGGTGTCGCCCGTGTACGCGATCGTCCGGCCGCCGGCGGCGAGGCGGAGGCCGGCGTTCCGGACGGAGTGGGGGAGCGGCCACGTCGAGACCTCGAACGGGCCCACGGCGAACCGGTCGCCGGCGGCGAACTCCTCCAGCCGGTACGCCGCGTCGAGCAGGCCGGGACGATCAAGGGCGAGCACCCGGTCGACCGCGCTCGGCAGCGTGTGCACCGGGAGCGGCGGGGCCGGGTCGTCCCGCAGCACCCGGGCGCGGAGCAGCGGATGGAGGTCGGCGCAGTGGTCGGGGTGGCCGTGGCTCACCAGCACGGCGTCGACGCCCTCCGGCGGCACGAGCTCGGCAAGGCGGGGGAGCGTGGCGTAGCCGGGATCCACGAGGAGCACGAACCCCTCGTGCTCGACGAGGTAGCCGCTGCAGGCCTGCCCGGCGGCCGGCCATGCGCCGCACCCACCGAGCACCCGGAGCCTCACGCCGCGCCATTCTAGTGAGGCGCCTCAGTCCTCGATCACCGTCAGGTCGAGCTTCGAAAGGCGTTCCGGGTCGGCCAGCACGTCGATCTCGACGATGCGGCCGCCCCGCACGATGAAGCTGAGCACCGAGAAGGGCCGGCCCTGGGGGGCGGCCACCGCTCCGGCGACGCCGTTCACGATCGCCGGCCGGACGTACGGCGCCCACCGCCGGAACAGGATGGCGTTCGAGGCGACCTCGCGGGCCCCGTGGAGAACCGCGGTCGCCACCGGCCGGAGCGCCCCCCCGTCCGAGTGGAGCACCACGTCCGGGTCGAGCACCTCGACGAGCGCCTCGAAGTCCCCGCCGTGGGCCGCCGAGAAGAACGCGTCGACCACCCGGCGCTGCTCGGCCAGGTCGACGTCCGGCGTGACCGGCGCGCCCTGTACGCGTCGGCGCGCCCGGCTGGCGAGCTGCCGCGCGGCCTCGGGCGTTCGCTCGACCAAAGGCGCGATCTCGTCGAACGGCACCGCGAACATGTCGTGCAGAACGAACGCCAGCCGCTCGGCAGGGGAGAGCGTCTCCAGCACGACCAGCATGGCGAGCGCGACGGAGTCCGCCATCAAGGCCCGCTGCTCCGGGTCGTTCTCGTCCTCCCGGCCGACGATCGGGTCCGGCACGTGCACCTCGAGCGACTCCTCGGCGCGTGTCGACCGCGACCGCAGCATGTTGAGGCAGACCCTCGCGACGATGGTGGTGAGCCACCCGCCGAGGTTCTCGACGTCGGTCGCACCGGCCCGCGCGACGCGCAGCCAGGCCTCCTGCAGCGCGTCGTCCGCCTCGGCCATCGAGCCGAGCATCCGGTAGGCCACCGCCCGCAGGCGGGGCCGCTGTTCCTCGAACCGTTCGGTCAGCCAGTCGCGTTCGTCCATCGGTCACATCACTTCCTTCCCGCGTGTCACCTCTCTGACCGCCCGAACCGGGCGGACGTGACCGGGTCCCCACACGAGGAGGAGGGCGCCATGAACACCAGTACCAGGATCGCCGTCGCGGGGGCGACCGGACGGGCCGGTCGCCACGTCGTCGACGTGCTCACCGAACGCGGCCACGAGGTCGTGCCCATGTCGCGGGCGACCGGGATCGACGTCGTCACGGGGGAGGGGCTGGCCGCGGCGCTCGAGGGCGTCTCGGCCATCGTCGACGCCGCGACCGGGCCTCGCCCGACGAGCGCGAGGCGACGGAGTTCTTCACGGCGGCCGCCAGGAACCTCCAGCGCGAGGGCGAACGCGCGGGCGTGGGCGCGATCGTCGTTGTCTCGATCATCGGCTGCGACAAGTTCACCGGCGGGTACGGCAGGGCGAAGGTGGTGCACGAGCGGGTCGCGGTCGAGGGGCCGGTCCCGACCGTGATCCTCCGCGCCTCGCAGTTCCACGAGTTCGTCGGGCAGCTGCTCGATTGGGGGACGCGGGACGGCGGGGCGACGCTGTCGGCGATGCGGATGCAGCCGGTCGCGGCGCGGGCGGTCGGGGAGGCGCTCGCGGACCTGGCCGTCGAGCCCGGCGAACCCGGCACGATCGGCGAGATCGCCGGACCCCGCGAGGAGCGGCTGGCCGGCCTCGCGCGGCTGCTGGTCGCCCGGCGCGGCGCCGCGATCCGGATCGAGGAGGGCGCCGATCCGAACGACCCCTACGCGAGCCTGTACGAGTCCGACGCGCTGCTCCCCGGCCCCGGCGCGCTCCTGGCCGGGCCGACGTTCGAGGAGTGGCTCGACGCGGCGTACCCCGTCCCGTCGGGCGCCGCGCGCTGACGTTCTGAGAAGGAGGGATCGACGATGCGAGTCTTCGTCGCGGGTGCGAGCGGGGCCATCGGCCGCCGGCTCGTCCCCCAGCTGATCGACGCCGGCCACGAGGTGACCGGCACGACCACGACGCCGTCGAAGGTGGACCTGCTGCACGAGCTCGGCGCCGAGCCGGTCGTGCTCGACGTGCTCGACGCCGCAGCAGTCGAGCGGGCGGTGATCGACGCCAAGCCGGATGCGGTCGTCCATGAGGCCACCGCGCTGACCGGGCTGAGCGACTTCCGGCACTTCGACCGGAGCTTCGCGCAGACCAACCGCATTCGCACCGCGGGGACGGACGCCCTCATCGCGGCCGCCGCCGCCGCGGGGGCCGGGCGGTTCGTCGCGCAGAGCTTCGCGTCGCACCGGTTCGTCCGATCCGGGGCATGGGTGAAGACCGAGGACGACGCGCTCGACACGAACCCCCCGGCGGCGATGCGGGAGACGGTCGAGGCGATGGCGTACCTCGACCACGCCACCGTGGCTGCGGGCGGGTTGGCGCTGCGGTACGGCGGCTTCTACGGCGACCGCGACGACGAGATGGTGGCAGCGGTCCGGGGACGGAAGTTCCCGATCGTGGGCGACGGCGGCGGCGTGTGGTCGTTGATCCACCTCGACGACGCGGCCGCGGCCACGGTGCTCGCGCTGGAACAGGGCGAACCGGGCGTGTACCACGTCGTCGACGACGACCCGGCGCCGGTCCGCGACTGGCTGCCGGTCTTGGCGGAAGCGCTCGGCGCGAAGCCGCCGATGCGGTTCCCGCGGTGGCTGGCCCGGATCGTCGCCGGCGAGGTGCCGGTCGTCATGGCGACCGAGGCCAGGGGCGCTTCGAACGCGAAGGCCAGGCGCGAGCTGCGCTGGTCGCCCCGGCACCCGAGCTGGCGCGAGGGGTTCCGGGCGGCCTATTCCTGAACCGGGTGGCGCGGCTGCGGGCCTGCCGTGATGATCGGCCGGCCCGTGGCCGACGCCGGACGTAGACTCGAACTCGATGCCGCGCATCACCGTGAACGGTGTCGACCACGACGTTCCAGCCGGACCCGACCGTTCGCTCCTGCAGGTCCTGCGCGAGGAGCTGCACCTGAACGGCGCCAAGTACGCGTGCGGCGAGGGCGCCTGTGGGGCGTGCACGGTGCTGGTCGACCACTCGGTCGTCCGTGCCTGCCTCACGCCGGTCGCCGAGGCCCTCGGGCGCGATGTTCGAACGATCGAGGGTCTGGCTCCCGACAGCTCGATGCACCCCGTTCAGCGGGCGTTCGCGGAGGAGCGGGCGTTCCAGTGCGGCTACTGCACGCCCGGGATGATCATGGCGACGGTCGCGCTGCTCGAGGGCGAATCGAACCCCGACGACGTCGCCGTGCGCGAGGCGTTGCAGGGGAACGTGTGCCGGTGCTGCGCCCACCCTCGGATCCTCCGGGCCGTGCGACGCGCCATCGACGAGCCCGGCGAACCGCGCGCAGCCGGAACCGGTGACGGCGCAGAGCCAGGCGCGGTTCCCGGGACGCTCTTCGCGGGGAGGCCGCGGCGGCCGTGGGACCTGACGCGGGCGCGCGATCGCGACTGGTTCGACATGCTGCCGCCCGGCCTGGTGGTAATGGTGCCGCCGGGCGCGGTCCCCGGTGCGTGGACGGCGACCGGCGGCGCGTGGCTGCACGTCGCGCCCGACGGCCTGGTCACGGCGTTCACCGGCAAGGTCGACGCGGGGCAGGACAACCGGACGGCCCTCTCGGCGCTGGTCGCCGCCGAGCTCGGGGTTCCGCTGAATCGCGTTCGGCTGGTGATGGGCGACACCGACCTGTGCCCGGCCGACATGGGGACGTTCGGGAGCCGATCGACGCCGGACGCGGGCCCGGTGCTCCGGGCGGCTGCGGTGGCCGCCCGACGGCTGTTGGACGCCGGCGC
>DATLUW010000890.1:0-4980 GCA_035577825.1 Actinomycetota bacterium
GTGGGGAAGGCCGCCCCGCCGCGGCCGAGCAGCTTGGACGCCTTCACTTCGGAGACGACGCCCTGCGGCCCGAGGGCGACGGCCCGCTCCATCGCCGTGGAGCCCCCCCGGGCGCGGTACCGGTCGAGCGAGAGGCGTGCGAGCGGCGCCTTCGGATCGACCACTTCCTCGTCCCGGGACCGGCCGATCCCGCGGAGCAGCCGGAGGCCGTCGCGACGTTCGTCGTCGAGCTGGGGCAACCTCCCGGACCCGTGGGGCAGCGCCCAGCTCCCGCCGTCGATGAAGGGACGAAGCATGCCCTCGTCCGCCGGGGCGACCTGCAGGTGACCGCCGCGCTTTGAGGCCAGCTGGACCATGGCGGCCGGGGCCCGATCACACAGCCCGAGGCACGGGCTCGACGCGACGTGATCGGGACGATCCGGACCGGCGGCGCTCCGCATCCGATCGAGGAGCTCGAGACCGCCGTCGATCCGGCACGCCACGTCGTCGCAGACGTGGACGACGATCTTCGGCCGGGGTTCGGTCGACAGCAGCGCGTAGAAGCTCGCCACGCCGTAGGCCTCGGCCGGCGGAACGGAGAGGCGGCGGCAGACGTAGCCCATCCCGCCCTCGGAGATCCAGCCGGCCCGGGCCTGGAGTGCCTGGAGCGCCGGAAGCAGCAGGTGGCGCTGGTCGCGCGCCGCGCGGCCGCCGCGGGCCACCCGGCCGTCGGAGGCGGCGCGCTCGCCGCCGGTCCATCCGGAGTCGGGCGAACCGAGCACCGCGTCGACCGCGTCGCGCTCGTCGGCGGTCGGCTCGGACGCGGTCAGCCGGAGATCCACGAACCCCTCCCGCTCACCGGGCGGCGGCCGGCTCGGCGATGCGTTCGATGCGGACGGCCGTCGCCTTGAACTCGGCCGTCCCGGACTTCGGGTCCCAGGCGTCGATCGTCAACCGGTTCGTCTCGACCTGCTCCGGGAAGTGCAGCGTCATGAACGCGAGGCCCGGGCGCAGGCCGGCGTCCACGTGCAGCGGCGCCTCCACGGTGCCCCGGCGCGACGTCACCCGGACCACCTCGCCCTCGGCGGCCCCCAGCGACGCAGCGTCCTCCGGCGACACGTCGATCGTCTCCTGCCGGCGGAGCGGCGAGGAGTACCGGCCGGTCTGGACGCCGGTGTTGTACGAATCCAGCCGCCGCCCGGTCGTGAGCCGAACCGGGTACTCGTCCGTGAGCTCGTCCACCGGCGGCTCGAACACGGTCACCGTGAACGGCGCGGCCGCGCCGCGCCGCGCGGGGTCCTCCTCCCACAGCCGCGCGTGCAGGAACGGTGTGCCCGGGTGCTCCTCGTCGGGGCAGGGCCACTGGATCCCGCCGAGCGTCTCGAGACGCGCGTACGACATCCCGCCGTGCATCGGCGAGAGCGACCGCAGCTCGTCCCACGCCGACTCCGCGGTGACGGGACCCCAGTCGCGGCCGAGCCGCTTCGCCAGCTCCGCGATGATCCACAGGTCGTCGCGCGCGTCGCCCGGCGGCTCGACCGCCTTGCGGATCCGCTGCACCCGGCGTTCGCTGTTGGTCACCGTTCCCTCGGACTCGACGCCCGCGACCGTCGCCGGGAACACGACGTCCGCCATCCGCGCCGTCGCCGTGAGGAACAGGTCCTGCACCACGAGGCAGTCGAGCCCGTCGAGCAGCTTCCGCGCCCGGTGCTGGTCGGCCTCGGAGACGGCGGGGTTCTCGCCGATCACGTACGTCGCGGTGAGCTCGCCGTGCTCCATCGCGTCGAACATCTGCGACAGGTGCCAGCCGTACCTCGGCGGGAGCGTTACGCCCCAGGCCAGCTCGAACCGCTCGCGCGCGGCAGTGTCGGTCTCGACGTCCTGGAACCCGGGGAGCTTGTTCGGGATCGCGCCCATGTCGCCGCCGCCCTGGACGTTGTTCTGACCCCGCAGTGGATTGAGCCCGCTGCCGTACTTGCCGACGTGGCCGGTCAGCAGGCCGAGGTTGATCAGCGCGAGCACGTTGTCGGCGGCGTTGTGGTGCTCCGTGATCCCGAGCGTCCAGCACAGCTCGGCGCGGTCCGCCTTCGCGTAGGTGTGCGCGAACTCCCGGATCACCTCCGGCGGGATCCCGGTGACCCTCGAGCCGCGCTCCAGCGTCCACGACCCGACGAGCTCGCGGTACTCGTCGAACCCGGACGTCGCGTTCGCGATGAAGCCCTCGTCCTGAAGGCCGGCCTCGAGGATCTCCCGGGCCATGGTGTTCGACAGGGCGATGTCGGAGCCCACGTCGATGCCGAGCCAGAGGTCCGCCCACTCGGCGGAGGTCGTGCGCCGCGGGTCGACGACGACCAGCTTCGCGCCGCCCCGAACCCCCCGCAGGACGTGGTGGAAGAAGATGGGGTGGGTCTCGCGGGCATTCGAGCCCCACAGCACGATGAGATCGCAGTGCTCGATCTCCTCGTACGAGCTGGTCCCGCCTCCTGCTCCGAACGCTGTCGCCAGACCGACGACCGAGGGAGCGTGTCAGGTGCGGTTGCAGCTGTCGATGTTGTTGCTGCCGAACACCTGCCGGACGAGCTTCTGCGCGAGGAAGTTCGTCTCGTTGGAGGCCTTCGAGCAGCTGAACGTCCCGACTCCCCAGCCCGGGTTGCGCTCGAGCGCGGCGGAGAGGCCGGTCGCGGCGCGGTCAAGCGCCTCATCCCAACCTGCCGGCCGAAGCTCGCCGTTCTCACGCACGAGTGGCGTGGTGAGCCGGGTCCTCCCGTTCCCCACCCTGACTCCTTTCGAGGGAATGGCTCGGTCGCGATTCTATGCCCGGCCCCGGCGGCCGCTCTCGGAGGGGCGTGGAAGACGAAACGAACGGGAGGGCTCGGGCTCCGCCCTCCCGTTCGTTCGCTTCGATCGTGGTGTCGTTCGTGTCGTGTCAGCCCGCCCGGCGCGTCCGCCCCGGCGTGCCCCGGTCGGGCGAGCTCGTGAGGCCGGCGGCGGTCGAGTCCGACTCGGAGATGTCCTCCAGCGCCTCCCCGACCTCGCGGCCGGAGGCGTCGGCGATCGCGACGTCGCCGAGGGACAGGATGCCGACCAGCTCCTCGCCCTTCATGACCGGCAGCCTGCGGATGCGGTGCTTCGCCATCAGGTCGCGGGCCTCGGACAGCTTCATGTCGGGTGTCACCGTGACCGGGCTCCTCGTCATGATGTCGCCGAGGCGAACGTCCTCGGGGTCCCGTCGCTCGGCGACGACGCGGAGCACGAGGTCGCGGTCGGTCACGAGGCCGATCAGCGCCCCGTCCTCCGCAACGGGAACGACCCCCACGTCGAGCTGCTTCATCAGCCCGCCGGCGTCGGCGGCCGTGAGGTCCGGGCGCGCGGTCTGGGGGGACTGGGTCATCGCGTGGCGAACAAGGATGCTCATGAGGTCCTCCTTTTCGATCGAATCATCCTGTTTCGGGCGCCTTCTCGGTGCCTACCCGACACGCGAGGGGGTACACCTCGGCGCGGTTCGCCACGCACGGAACAGGGCATGGCAGGGGTGACGGAACGGTCCACCGCCCGGCCGTCGTAGGCTCCGGTGACCACACGACCGTGGGCTCCGTTGATCCAGATGAGGAGGTCGCCGTGCGTCCCATCTTCCGATTCCTGGCCGATCGCATCGAACAGGCCGAGGCCCTCGACCCCGCCTCGGAGAAGGTGGCCGAGGTCGCCGGCAAGGCGGTCCCGGCGGGGTCTGTCCGGGAGGCGCTGGCGGGCACGTGGCTCGGCCACCCCCTTCACCCGGTGCTGACCGACGTGCCGATCGGCGCGTGGGTGGCGGCGGGGTTCCTCGACGTGTTCGGGGGGGAGGAGAGCCGGGCGGCCGCGCGCAAGCTGGTCGGGATCGGAGCGCTGGCAGCGCTGCCGACGGCCGCGGCGGGGCTGGCGGACCTGCTGGACACCGACGAGGCGCCGGTCAAGCGCGTCGGCCTCGTGCACGCGGCCGGAAATGTCGCCGCGATCGGCCTGTACCTGATGTCGTGGCGCTCCCGGGGGAAGGGCCACCACAAGCGCGGGGTGGCGCTCGCGATGCTCGGGGGGGCCGGGATGGTGGGGACGGCCTACCTCGGCGGGCACATGTCGTTCGCGCAGGGGGTCGGCGTCGACGAGACGACGTTCGAGGAGGGACCGAAGACCTGGAAGGCGGTCGACGTCGCTCCCGATCGGCTGACCGATGGCAAGAAGATGCGCGCGACGGTGGGCCAGGTCCGGCTGCTGCTCTACCGGAGCGGCGACCGGGTCTACGCGCTGTCCGACCACTGTTCGCACCGGGGCTGCGCGCTGGCCGGCGGGCAGATCGAGGGCAAGGGCGACGACGCGGTCGTGGTGTGCCCGTGCCACGGTTCGACCTTCC
The DNA here is from genome assembly GCA_035577825.1 of Actinomycetota bacterium. Classification (GTDB taxonomy): domain Bacteria; phylum Actinomycetota; class UBA4738; order UBA4738; family JACQTL01; genus DATBHM01. The sequence continues at coordinate 4,367 of DATLUW010000890.1, forward strand.
GGCTCGCTGACGGCGAGATCGTGCGCGGCCCGGCGACCGCCCCGCAGCCGGCGTACGAGGCCCGCGTCAACGGCGACAAGCTCGAGGTCCGGCTGCAGCAGTGACCCGGCCGACCGGCGTCACCCGCCGGCCGGCACCGCCTCGACGATCCTGGCCCTCGGGTCGGTGATCAGCGTGCCCCGAACGCGGCCCCAGATCTGCCAGAGCCTCCCGAGGAACGCCTCCGCCTCGCCGGCAGTGTCGAACTCGAGGTCGATCAGGACGTAGTTCGGGTCGTCGACGGCGCGCAGGACCTCGAAGCGGCGGACGCCGCCGGCCCCCCGGCCGGCCGGGTCGCCGTCGAAGGCCTGTCGCCAGGCGTCGTAGTCGCGGACGAGGTGTTCGATGCGAAGCGTCGGCATGTGGTCTCCTTTCGCTACAGACGGACTGTATCGGATACAGTGGTACTGTAGCCAAATGGCGGTTCCCGTCAAATCGAGGCGCTCCTACAAATCGCCCGCGCGACGCGAACAGGCGCGGACCACCCGGCGTTCCGTGCTGCGGGCCGCCGGCGAGCTGTTCCGCGAACGCGGCTACGCCTCGACGACGATCGGCGCGATCGCGGACGCGGCCGG
>DATLUW010000891.1:0-12044 GCA_035577825.1 Actinomycetota bacterium
CGGAGCCACCTGCTCACGCGGGACCGGCTGACCCCGAGCACCTCGGCCACCCGGGCCTGCGAACCGAGATCCTCGGTCAGCGCGCGGAGCTTCTCCCGAACCTCGACCGGCATGACGAACCCAGGATACCGCGCAACGGATTCCGTTGCGGACAATGGCGAGCCGAAGCGCGACAGGAGTCGTTCGCTACGAAGCGAACTCGAATGCCGGGTTCACCATCTTCGAGCCGCCCGGCTTCTGGACCAGCACGCCCTCGAGCACCAGACGCGTCCCCAGGTACAGCCCCGGGATCGCCCGGCGTCCGGTCCACACCGCGGTGACCTCGCCGGTCCCGTCGGTGAGCACGGCCTCGAGCGAGTCGACGCCTTGGCCCGGCACCACCGAGAGCCGGTTGACCACGCCGGCCACCTTCACGCGCTGGCGGACCGGCGCCTCGTCGATGCGAACGGAGTCCGGCACCGTCTCCGCCCACGCGCGAACCTGCACGGCGAGGCGTTCCTCGTCCGTCTCGGACAGGCGGCGCGACCAGCGCCGGAACCGGCCCACGTCGACCGGGCCTACGCGGTCGGGCCTGCGGAGACGGCCGGGGCGGTCGGCGGGGCGCTCGAGGACCCGGAGAGGTCGATCGGCTTGCGGGTCTTCGCGTACCAGACCGCGCCGACGATCAGCACCGCCGCGAGGACGCCGACCACGATTCGCGCCGCGTCGTCGCCCTTGGCCACGAACTCCACCACGACCGGGACGACCAGCAGCGCGACCAGGTTCATCACCTTGAGGAGCGGGTTCAGCGCCGGGCCGGCCGTGTCCTTGAACGGGTCGCCGACGGTGTCGCCGATGACCGTGGCCTTGTGGTTCTCGGACCCCTTGCCGCCGTAGTTCCCCTCCTCGATGAGCTTCTTGGCGTTGTCCCACGCCCCGCCGGAGTTCGACAGCGCGACCGCCATGAGCTGGCCGACGACGATGGCGCCGGCGAGGAACCCGCCGAGGGCCTGTTCCTTCAGCAGGAACCCCACCATGATCGGCGCCAGCACGGCCAGCAGGCCCGGCGTGACCAGCTCGCGGAGCGAGGTCTGCGTGCAGATGTCGACCACGGCGCCGTAGTCCGGCTTCTCGGTGCCGTCCATGATCCCCGGGTGATCCCGGAACTGATTCCGGACCTCGACCACGACGGTCCCGGCGGCGCGCGAGACCGCGCGGATCGCCAGCGCGGAGAACATGAAGACCACCGACCCGCCGATCAGCATCCCGACGAGCACGTCGGGGAAGTTGACGGGGACCTGGAAGTTCACGACGCCGACCGCGGCCGCGAATGCGCCGAAGAGCGACGTGGCGGCGATGACGGCGGTCGCGATCGCGACGCCCTTCGTCGACGCCTTCGTGGTGTTGCCGATGGCATCGAGGTCCTTCAGCGTCTCCTCGCCCTTGCCGGTCACGTCGCCGGACATCTCCGCGATGCCCTGCGCGTTGTCCGAGATCGGTCCGAACGTGTCCATCGACACGATCACGCCGACGGTCGAGAGCAGGCCCATGCCGACGAGGGACACGTAGTACAGCTGCTTCGCGATCTCGTCGCCGCCCAGGAAGAACGCCCCGAGGATCGACAGCGCGACGAGGATCAGCGCGTACACGGCCGACTCGAGCCCGGTGGAGAACCCGCTCAGGACGACGGTCGCCGCGCCGGTCTGCGACGCATCGGCGATCTCCTGCACCGGCCGGCGCTTGGTCGAGGTGAAGTATTCGGTCAGGTACTGGATCAGCCCGGCGAGGACGATCCCGATGACGACCGCCCAGAACGCACGGAGGTCCTTGAGGTAGACCTGCGCGACCAGGAACACGCCCGCCGCCGCCAGCACCCCCGAAACCAGGAACCCGCGGTTGATCGCCTTCTGGCCGTGCTCGGTGTCGCTCCGCGGCGTGACGGCCAGGATGCCGACCACGGCCACGATCACGCCGACGCCCATGATCAACAGCGGGAACACCAGGCCCTTCACCGTGTGGAACGCGGCGAGCCCGAGGATGATCGCCGCCGCCAGGGTCACCTGGTACGACTCGAACAGGTCGGCCGCCATGCCGGCGCAGTCACCGACGTTGTCGCCGACGTTGTCCGCGATGGTGGCGGCGTTCCGCGGGTCGTCCTCGGGGATGTTCTGCTCGACCTTGCCGACCAGGTCGGCGCCCACGTCGGCCGCCTTGGTGAAGATGCCGCCGCCGACCCGCATGAACATCGCGATGAGCGCGGCGCCGAAGGCCAGGCCCTCGAGCACGCGCGGCGCGTCCCCGCTGTAGAGCAGGACGATGAGCCCGGCGCCCAGCAGGCCGAGCCCGACGGTGAACATCCCGGCGACCCCGCCGGCGCGGAAGGCGAGGGTCAGCGCGCGCCGGTACCCGGCCTCGCGGGCGGCGTTCGCAACGCGGACGTTCGCCCTGACTGCCAGCCACATGCCGGTGAACCCGGTCAGCCCGGACAGGAACGCTCCCAGCACGAACGCTGCCGAGCGGCCGAGCTTGATTCCCGTCTCGGAGTGCAGCCCGGTCCCGGCGGAGTGGGCCGGCAGCAGGAAGAACAGCCCGATGGCGAGCACCGCCGCGAACGCAGCGATCGTGCGGAACTGGCGCCGGAGGTAGGCGCTGCTGCCCTCCTGCACGGCGTGCGCGATCTCGCGCATCTTCTCGGTTCCCTCGGGGGCCTCGAGCACCTGGCGGCGGAGCACCCAGCCCACCGCGAGCGCGCCGATCGCGACGGCGACGACGATCCAGAGCAGCGCGGTGTCGGACGAGCCGAATTCGATGCCCCCCGCCACGGCGAGGACGTTCCCCATGGACCCTCCTGGTGGTTGCGCGCGGGACTCAGGTCGCGCCGCGCGGTTCGAGTGTGCGGTACGTGGACGTTCCCGGCCTCCACCGGGGAAAACGCCGGTGGATTCTAGCGAAGCGCGGGCCCGGCCGACCTCGGGCCGACTGCCGACGCCCCGCGGGCTGGTGTCAGGGCTCCTCGTCCACGTCGAACGCCTCCGGGGGAATGTCCGTCCGGGGCTCGGCGGGGTGGCGGTCGCCGGGCGGCAGCACGGCCTGCAGCAGCGGCGCGGCAAGCACCGTCGACAGGAACACGGCCGCCAACAGGGCCGCGTACAGCTCGGACGCGGAAGTGCCACCCGCCGCCGCGATCCCGGTCGCCACCGCGAGGGTCACCTCGCCCCGCGGCATCATCCCCGCGCCGACCGCCAGGCGCTGCCGCCCGTGGAGCCCGATCGCCCCCGCCGCCGCGCCGAGCGGCTTCGCCACCAGCGCCGCCCCCACCACCGCCGCCAGGAACCCCGGCCCAGCGTCGCCCAGCGCCCCCGGGTCGAGCCGCGCCCCCGACACCACGAAGAAGAACGGCACCAGGAAGTCGAACAGCGGCTCCATCTGCCGTTCGAGGCTCGCCCGATGCTCGGTCTCGGCGAGGATCATCCCGGCGAGGAACGCCCCGATGAGCGCCGCCAGCCCGACGCGTTCGGCCAGGGCGGCCAGCCCGAGACACAGCACCAGCGACAGCACGAACGGGCTCCGCCGGGTCCGCGGCGCCTCGAGCCACCTCGACAGGTGCCGCCGGGCGAGCCACGGCCCGACGAACGCGACCGCCGCGACGAAGGCCACCGCGCCGACCACCCCGGTGATCACCTCGGCCGCCGACGACCCCGATGTCCCGACCCGCAGGACGAGCGGCAGCGCGGCCAGCACCAGCACGTCGTCCACCACGGCGGCACCGAGCACCACCCGGGCAGGCGGGCTGCCGATCGCCCCGAGGTCGCCGAACGCGCGCGCCGCGATCCCCACCGAGGTCGCGGCCAGGGCCAGCGCGGCCGGCGCGGCCGTCCCGCCGGGGATGCCCAGCGCCACCAACGCCCCGAACGCCGCGACGACCGTCGCCACGACGCCGCCGACGCTCGTCATCAGCGCCGCTCGCCCCACGGCGATCAGTTCGCCGATCGGCGACTCGAGCCCCGCGGCGAACAGCAGCACGACGATCCCGAGGTCCGCGAGCGCGATCGACGCGTTGTTGACGTGCACCCACCCGAGCACGGCGGGCCCCAGCAGCACCCCGACCAGCAGCTCGCCGGCCAGCGCCGGCAGCCGGAGCCGCACGAACAGCTCTCCGGCGGCCTTGGCCCCGGCGAAGATGAGGAAGACCTCGAGGATCACGTCCATACGGCTCCTCGCGCCCTCCCCTACAGACGAGAAGGCGCCGGGACCTGCCGACCAGGCTTCCCGGCGCGCCATCGTTCGATTCGGTTGTCGGTGGTCGGACCAAGGCCCGGCCGATCGCGTCAGGCGGTCGCTTCGGCCTCGGACTCGATGATCGTCATGCGGACGATGCTCCCGCCGCCCTCGCGGGGTTCGATCACGAACTCGTCGACCAGGCCCTGGATGAGCGGGAGCGACAGGCCGCGCTCGAAGCTGAAGTCGAGCGAGCTGGGGTCGGTATCGCCGGACTCCAGCGTGCGCAGGGCCTCCTCGTGCGAGCCCCGGTCGGTGACCTGCACGAGCAGCCGGTCGCCCTCGATCTCGGCCCGGACCTCGATCTTCTCCTCCGAGTCCGCGCGCCGGGTCATGGTGACCGCGTTCGTCGCCGCTTCGGACACCGCGAGCTTCACGTTGTCGACGAGGTCGGGCGACAGGCCGCCCATCCGGGCCGCGGCGCCGACCACGTGGCGGACCAGGGCGACGTACTCGGGCTTCGGGGGGATCTCGATCGCGACGTCGGGGTCGATCACACGCTCACCGCCTGCTCGGATCGTGACGGGCGAGGGTCGGTGCGTTCGCCGTCACGCCGTCCGCAGCGCTTCGTCGAGCGAGCCGTGGATGGGGAACACCTTCGACAGCCCCGTGATGTCGAAGATCTTCATGATGCGGTCCTGCGTGATGACGAGCTTCAGGTCCCCGTCGTTCGACTTCACGCGCTTCAGCCCGCCGACGAGAACGCCGAGGCCGGTCGAGTCGAGGAAGTCGACCTTGTCCATGTCGACGACGATGTCGGTCGCGCCCCCGCTGACGAGGTCGATCAGCGCCTGCCGCAGGCGGGGGGCCGTGTAGACGTCGATCTCGCCGCGGAGCGTGACGACGCTCGTGGTGCCGTGGGTTGAGGTCTCGAGGTCGAGGTTCATGTCGGGCGGAAGGATATCGCCGGATCGCAAATGCGGTCGAACGAGACGCCACGGCCGGGGAGACGATCGGTGAACCTGAGAGGAAGACAAGACGAGCATGACGTTCTTGTGCACACGACCCGGGTTGGTTGATGTTCCCCGATTCGGTGGGTAGCCTCGTCGCGTCTTGTCATCCCCCGCTCGCCATTCGTCTTCTTCCTCGCGTAGCTGGCGCGCGGTCGCGATCGTTGTCGCGGTCGTGGTCGTCGCGGGCGGCGCCGCGTTCTTCCTGCTGCACAAGAACAGCTCGGCCGAGGGGCCGGGCGGGTTCGACCCGAGCGACCCGTCCAGCCCGATCAAGAACCCGGAGGCGAACCCGGTGCACTTCCAGCTCCGGTCGTCGGACTCGGTTCGCGTGGCCACGGGAACGCCCGACGCGGCGAACGTGCAGCAGGCCGTCCAGGACATCCGCAACACGCTCGGCAACATGTACACCATCGCGTTCACGGATCCGAACAACTGGCAATCGGGGAACTACGACAACGTCTTCGGGTTCTTCGCCCAGGGGAAGATCTCCGACGCCGCCAAGCGGGACGAGGCCACGCTGACGCTCGGCCAGAACGCCGGCGACACCTACGACGACGTGAGCCCGCGATACGCGAGCCTCGTGGTCAAGATGCTCACGGACAAGGGTGGGCAGCCGTTCACGGCATCGGCGACGGCGGACTTCACCGCCGACGCGAAGACCAAGGCCGGCCCGAACAAGGTGATCAAGAGCCACGCCACCTACATCCTGCAGCGCGGCGAGGGCGGGTGGATCGTCGTCGGCTACAAGGCCAAGCGAACCGACGGCAAGGCCGGCGCCACTGGTGGAACGCACAGCCCGAAGCCCTCCAAGAGCCCCAGCCCGAGAGGAACGTCTTCGTGAATCCGCTTCGACTTCGACTTCGACGCAACGCCTCCACGCCCGAGACCGACGCGGCTGCGGCCGCCCCGAAACGGCCGGGGAGCCGCATGCGGCGCCGGGTCGCGATCGCCGTGCTCGCGCTCGCGGTCTGGGTGACGGGCTCGGCGTTGGGGACCGCGTCCACCCCGCGGGCCAACGCGCTGCCGATGTTCGCGATCGGCGTGGCGCACCCGGCGGAGGCGTTCCCGTCGCTCAGCGGGCCGAAGCCGATCTTCATCCTCGCGCTCGGCAGCGACGCACGCCCCGGCGAGCCGATTGCCGGGGAGCGCTCGGACTCGATCCACATCATCGGGTTGAACCCGGCCAAGCATCAGGCGTCGATCCTCGGGTTCCCCCGCGACTCCTACGTGGACATCCCGGGGCACGGCAAGGACAAGATCACGGCGGCCATGTCGTTCGGCGGGCCCAAGCTCACGATTCAGACGGTGGAGGCCCTCACGGGCATCCACATCGACTTCTACGTGCTGACCTCGTTCGTCGGGCTCAAGTCGATGATCGACGCGATCGGCGGCGTCACGGTCGACGTCCTGCAGCCCATGCACGACCCCTTCTCGGGAGCCGACTTCGAGCCGGGGCCGGTGCACATGACCGGCGCCCAGGCGCTGGCGTTCGCCCGCGACCGGCACGACTTCTCGCGCGGCGACCTCGACCGTTCGCTGAACCAGGGGCGGCTGTTCCTCGCGACGCTCTCGGAGTTCCGCAAGGACTTCCAGCAGGACCCGGGCGCGATGCTCACCTACATCGGGGCGGGGATGCGCAACATCGAGACGGACCTCCCCCTGTCGAAGGTCGTGGACCTGGGATTCACGATGACGGGCGTGAAGCCGAACGGCGTGCAGAACTGCATCGTCCCCGCGGTGGGCGGCGTGGTGGGCTCGGCCGATGTGGTGTTCATCCAGTCGGGCGCGACCGCCCTGTACGCGGACATGAAGCCGGACGGCCTGCTGAAGGGCTGCGGCAGCTGATCTGATCTACAGCCGGGCGAGGATGACGTACGCCACGTAGCCCCCGTACAGCACCCCCTGGAGCAGCAGCAGCGGCGCCGTCAGCCGGTTGCGCACCAGGAGCTGCACGAGCAAGAACGCCGCCGCCGCGTAGGCGACCAGCGCCGCGATCAGCGCGTCCTGCGTCAGATGCCACGGGGTGAGCAGCAGCCCGATGGCCACCGGGAACACCGACTGGAACACGAGGGCGCCGGTGATGTTCCCCACGGCCAGGGTGTCCTTGTTCCCCCGCCGCGCCCAGATCACGCCGGCGTTGAACGTCTCCGGGAGCTCGGTGGCGACCGGCGCCACGAGCAGCGCGAATGCCAGCTCGGAGACGTGCAGGTTGCCGGCGATCGTCGTCACCGACGATACGAAGATCCGAGCGCCGAGGATGATCACGCCCAGGCCGATCAGCGTCTGCACGACCGCGAGCCAGGTGGGGGCGTCGCCCTCGCGCCGGCGCGGTCGCGGCGCCCGCGCGAGGTGCAGCGGCTTGAGGCCGTCGCTCGACGATTCGCCGACCGGCCCCGCGAAGTGCCGCCGGACGTAGAAGCCGTACGCCACCATCAGGCAGACCGCGAGGACGACGTTCACCGCCTTCACGTGGATCAGCCCGGCCACGATCGAGAGCGCGTACAGCACCAGGAACACGGACAGGTCGAGCTTCGGGACGGCCGCGTCCGTGCGGATCGCGCGCTGCCGCAGGCCGCCGCGCGCGTACCCGATCACGGTCGCCCCGAGGACGAACATCGCGAGCGTCGAGAGCATGAACGGCGCGCCGATGATCGCGCCGACCCCGATCTCCTTGCCGGACGCCGCGCCCCCGAACACGATCGCGATGAGCGGCAGGATGGTCTCGGGGAGCGCGGTCCCGACCGCCGCAAGGACGCTCCCGACCGCGCCCTCGGACAGACCGTAGCCTTCGCCGATCCACTCGACGCCGTTGGTGAACAGCTCCGCCCCGCCGAGGATGACGCCGAGCGCGACGACGAGGAGGACCCAATCCATGAACCGCCGATCCTATCGGCGGCGACCGTCGCGACCGCGAGCGGGCCGCGGGCAACTACGATCGGCTGCGATGGATGCGCGTTCGTTTCTCGGGGAGTTCGCCGGGGATCCGGCATTCGAGGAGTCGCTCGTGCACGTCGAGGAGCTGCCCGAGCGGGAGCCGGAGGTCCTGCCGTTCCCCGAGGTGCCGGAGTTGCTGGTGCAGCGGCTCGGCCTCTCCGGAATCGAGGGGCTGTACCCGCACCAGCGGGAGGCGTTCGATCGGGTGTCGGGCGGCTCGAACGTGGTGATCGCGACCGGGACCGCGAGCGGGAAGACGCTCGTCTACAACATGGCATTCGCGTCGCGGGTGCTGCAGGACCCGAAGGCGACCGCGCTGTACCTGTTCCCGACGAAGGCGCTGGCGCGCGATCAGCTGCGGCAGGTTCGCTCGCTGAAGCTGCCGCAGATCCGGGCAGCCGTGTACGACGGGGACACGCCGAGCGTCGAGCGTCCGTTGATCCGCCGAAACGCGAACCTCGTCATGTCGAACCCCGACATGCTGCACGCGTCGCTGCTGCCGGACCACGGGCGTTGGGGGGACTTCCTGCTGCGCCTGGCGTACGTCGTCGTCGACGAGGCGCACGTGGCGCGGGGGGTGTTCGGGTCGCACGTTTCCATGGTGCTGCGCCGGCTGCGGCGGCTGGTGGCGCGGTACGGCGGGGACCCGCGGTTCGTCCTCGCGAGCGCGACCGTCGGGAACCCCGGCGAGCTCGCCGAGCGACTGACCGGGTTGCCGTTCGAGGAGGTCGCGCGGGACGACTCGCCGCGGGGGGAGAAGCTGTTCGCGCTGTGGAACCCGCCGATCGTGGACGAGGAGACGGGGGCGCGAAGGGGTGCGGTGAGCGAGGCGTCGTTTCTGCTGGGAAAGCTTGCGGCGCAAGAGGTTCGGACGATCGCGTTCGCGCGGTCGCGGCGGGCGGCCGAGCTGCTGGCCGACTTCGCGCGGCGCGAGGTGCCGGGGATCTACAAGTCGCGCATCAAGGCGTACCGGGCCGGCTACCTGCCCGAGGAGCGCCGCCGTCTCGAGCGCGCGCTGGCCGACGGCGAGCTGCTCGCGGTCGCGGCGACGAGCGCGCTGGAGCTCGGGATCGATGTCGGCTCGCTCGACGCGGCGATCCTCGCCGGCTACCCGGGCACCCGCGCTTCGATGTGGCAGCAGGCCGGCCGGGCGGGCCGCCGGGGAACGGGCTCCCTCGCCGTCCTGGTCGCGAACGACGACCCACTCGACCAGTACCTCGTCGCGCACCCCGATGACCTGTTCCACAGGCCACCGGAGGCCGCGGTCATCGACCCGACGAACCCGTACGTGCTCGGCCCGCACCTGCTGTGCGCGGCCCGCGAGCAACCACTGACCGACGACGAGCTGCAGTTCTTCGGCGAACCCGACGTGGTGAACGCGGCCGTCGATGGGCTGGTCGGGGCCGGCCAGCTCGCACGCCGCGGCCCCACGCTCCACCACCGCGGCCGCGAGTCCCCCCACCGCATGATCGACATCCGCAGCGCGTCCGGCGGACAGATCGCGATCGTGTTGGAGGAGACCGGCGAGCTGCTCGGCACGGCCGACGAGTTCCGCGCGCACTTCACGCTGCACAACGGTGCGATCTACCTCCACCAGGGCGAACAGTTCGAGGTCGTGCAGCTCGACCTCGAACGGGGCGTCGCGCTCGTCGCGCGCAGCGAGGCCGACTGGTACACCCAGTCGCGCGACGTCACCGACATCGACATCGTCGAGCAATTGGAGACGGCGCGGATCGGCCCCGACACGCCGTCCTTCTTCGGTTCCGTTACGGTGACCCGCCAGGTCACGAGCTACGTCCGGAAGATGCACCTCACCGGCGAGGCGCTCGACGAGACCCCGCTGGACATGCCGCCGCAGGTGCTCACCACCAAGGCGGTGTGGTGGGCGATCCCCAACCGCGTCCTCGACCGGGGCGCGATCAAGCAGGCCGACGTGCCGGGCGCCGCCCACGCGGCCGAGCACGCCGCGATCGGGCTGCTGCCCCTGATCGCGACCTGCGACCGATGGGACGTCGGCGGCGTGTCGACCGCGTACCACCCGGACACGGACTCGTGCGCGATCTTCGTGTACGACGGCTACCCTGGCGGCGCCGGCATCACCGAACGCGGGTTCCACAGCGAGGAACGCTGGCTGCGGGCCACGCTCGAGACCGTCCGCGACTGCCCGTGCAACCGGGGCTGTCCGTCCTGCGTGCAGTCCCCGAAGTGCGGCAACGGGAACGAACCCTTGGACAAGCCGGGCGCCGTGGCCCTGCTTGCGGCCATGCTCGGGGAACGGTGGGGCTGACGGCTCGACCGGCAAGCGGCTCCCGCTTCATCCTCGCGTTGACAGCCCGACGCCACTGGCGTTCACTTGCCACGCAATGCCTCCAGGGAACCGCAGAGGCCGGTCGGGGTTGGTGCCGGCGGGTTTCGGGGCGGCGCTTGTGGCGCTCCAGTTGGTGACGGCCGCGCCCGCTGGTGCGGTCGTCACGTGCACCCTGGATCCCAGCACCCACACCGCGAAGGCGGACGTCACGCCGGATGCGATCAGCGTGACGATCGCGCGGTCCGGCAGCAACAACGTGACCGTCGGGGGGGTGAGCTGCGGATCGGTCACGGCCGTCGACCGGGTGGACATGAACCTGAACGATGGGCTCACCTTCGTGGACTTCAACATCGCGAACGGAGCCCTGGGCCCGGGGTTCACGCCGGAGAGCGATGGGTCGGGTGAGATCGAGTTCGTCCTGTCCAACGTGCCGACTTCGCCGTTCATCAGCGTGACCGGAGGCGCCGGCCCCGACCACGTCACCGCGGGGATGGGGTTCGTCTTCGGCATTCCGATTGGCGAGCGCATCAACCTCAACGCCACCGCCGACGGCGGAACCCCGGACGCCGACGTGGGCATCCCCTCGTTGACGGGCAGCATCGAGCTCCGCGGCAACGGCGACCACGACATCCTGTCGGGCCAGGGCACGGGCGGTACGTCGGCGGGGCCGCTGACCGCACCCTTGCGGGTGTTCGACGGTCCGGGCGCGGACACCGTCATCGGCGGCAACGGCAGCGACGAGTTCCAACAGGGCACGTCGCCCGACGCCGGCGACACGTTCGCCGGCAAGGCCGGCTCGGACACCATCGTGTACCCGGCCACCCTCGCCATGACGCTGACGCAGGACGGCCTGGCGAACGACGGCAGCTCGAACGAGCACGACAACCTCGGAGGGGACATCGAGCGGATCGTGACCGGGCCCGGCGGCGACACCATCGTGGGGGGCCCGGGGGCCCAGTTCATCGACGGCGGCACCGGTGAGAACTCCATCTCGGGTGGCCCCGGCAACGACATCCTCACGGCCGGGACGGGAGGCGACACGTTCCACGGCGGGAAGGGACGCGACCTCGTCTCCTACGCCACGCGCGCCACATCCATCGACGTCACCTTCGACGGCACCGCGAACGACGGAGCGCAATCCGAGGGCGACAACGTCCTCGCGGATGTGGAGGGGGCGGTCGGTTCCCATGCCGGCGACCAGCTCACCGGGGGAACGAAGACGAACTGGCTGTACGGCAACGAGGGCGACGACGTCGTCGTGGGGGGCGGCGGCAACGACCACCTGTTCGGGAGCGGGCCGATGGCGCTCGTCGGCCTGCCCAACCAGGACGGCTCGGATGTCTTCTTCGGGGGCCCGGGCAAGGACACGGTCGACGAGTCGAACCACGCCGGAGACCTGGACCTGTCCCTCGACGGCGCCAAGAACGACCAGGTCACCGGGCATCCCGAGCAGGGCGTCGACAACATCCACCCGGACGTGGAGGACGTGATCGGCGGCGGCGGGGACGACGAGATCGTGGGGTCGAATGCCGCGAACCGGCTCGTCGGAGGCGCCGGGAAGGATCAGCTCAGCGGGTCGGGCGCGGCCGACG
>DATLUW010000892.1:0-7017 GCA_035577825.1 Actinomycetota bacterium
GTGAGGGCCTCCCACGACGCGTGGATCACGTTGTCGGACACCCCAACGGTGGTCCACTCCTTCGAACCGTCGCTGGTCTCGATCAGCACGCGGACGACCGCCTGGGTTCCCTTCGCGCCGTCGAGCACGCGAACCCGGTAGTCGGTCAGGTGCATGTCGTCAAGCTCGGGATAGGTGTGGGCGAGCGCCTGCCGGAGCGCGTTGTCGAGCGCGCCGACCGGCCCGGCCCCCTCCGCGGTCGCGATGTGGCGGTCGCCGTTCGTTCTGACCTTGACGGTGGCCTCGGCCGGCTCGACGGACCCCCGTCGCTCCTCGACGGAGACGCGGAACGACTCCACCTCGAAGAAGCCGTGCTCCCAGCCGGCGGTGCGGCGGAGCAGCAGCTCGAGCGAGGCGTCGGCGGCCTCGTAGGCGTAGCCGGCGGCCTCGCGTTCCTTGATGCCGGTGAGCGCTGCGGAGGCGGCGGAGGCTTCCAGGGGTACGCGGAGCTCCGCCGCCTTCCGCAGCAGGTTCGCCCGGCCGGCCAGGTCGGACACCAGCACGTGGCTGGCGTTGCCGACCGAGTCCGGCGGGACGTGTTCGTAGGCGTCCGACCGACGCGCGAGCGCGCTCGCGTGCAGGCCCGCCTTGTGGGCGAACGCGCTCCGGCCGACGTACGGCTGATGCGGGTCCGGCGGGAGGTTCGCGATCTCGGCGACGAGGTGCGCGATCTCGGTCAACCGCTCGACGCCGTCGTCCGGCAGCACGTCGAGCCCGAGCTTCAGGGCGAGGTTCGCCGCGATGGCGACCAGGTCGGCGTTCCCGCAGCGTTCGCCGTAGCCGTTGATCGTCCCCTGCACCTGGAACGCGTCGACCTGGACCGCCATGACCGAGCTGGCCACCGCGCTCGCCGCGTCGTTGTGGAAGTGGACGCCGAGCGGCGTGTGCAGCTGTTCGGCCACGTGGCCGACCACCTCCATCGCGTCGCCGGTGAGCGTGCCGCCGTTCGTGTCGCACAGGACCAGCCGGGTCGCGCCGGCCTCCTCGGCCGCCCGCAGCACCTGCAGGGCGTACGTCGGGTCCTCGACGAACCCGTCGAAGAAGTGCTCGGCGTCGAAGAACACGCGCCGCCCCTCGCGCACGAGGAACGCGATCGAGTCGGCCACCATGTGGAGGTTCTCCTCGGGCGTCGTCTCGAGCGTGAGCGTCACGTGCAGCGGGCTCGACTTGCCCACCAGGCACACGACCGGGGTCTGCGCGTCGAGCAGCTCGCGGAGCACCGCGCTCTGATCGGCCCGCTCGCCGGCCTTCCGCGTCATGCCGAACGCCGACAGCGTCGTTCGCTCCAGCTTCGCCTGCGCGGCGAGCCGGAAGAACTCGGTGTCGCGGGGGTTCGCGCCGGGCCAGCCGCCCTCGACGAACGGCACCCCGAGCGAGTCGAGCGCGTGCAGGACCTTCAGCTTGTCCTCGACGGAGAAGGACAGCCCCGCCCGCTGCGCGCCGTCGCGCAGGGTGGTGTCGTACAGCTCGACCTGGGGGACCCAGGGCCGCTCACCCTCGTGCCCGCCGCGGCGATCAGGCATTGGCCGCCGCCTCCGCGATCATGTCGCCGACCTCGGCCGTCGTGAATCCCATCTCGGCCGCACGCATCGAGCGCAGCTTCGGCGCCACCGAGCGGATGCCGGCGTCCACGCGCCGGGCGCCTGCGAGCTCCCCGAGCGAGTCGAGCAGCATCCCCGCCGCTGCGATCGCGGCGATCGGGTTGATCGTCCCCCGCCCGGCGTGGTCGGGCGCGGTTCCCCCGATCGGCTCGAACATCGACACGCCGCCCGGATCCGGGTTCAGGTTCCCGCCGGCGGCCACCCCCATCCCGCCCTGGATGGTCGCCGCGAGGTCGGTGAGGATGTCCCCGAACATGTTGTCCGTGACGATCACATCGAACCGCTCCGGGTCCTCCACCAGGTAGATGCACGCCGCGTCGACGTGGCAGTACGCGGTCGCGACGTCCGGGTACTGCAGCGCCATCTCCTCGAACGCCCGGCCCCACAGGTTCCCCGAGTAGTTGAGGACGTTCGTCTTGTGCACGAGCGTGACGTGCCGGCGGCGGCCTTCGGCCCCGGCGAGCTCGAACGCGAACCGCAGGCACCGGTCGACGCCGCCGCGGGTGTTCACGCTCTCCTGGACTGCGACCTCGTTCGGCGTGCCCTGCTCCGTGAACGAACCGGTCCCGGTGTAGAGCCCTTCGGAGTTCTCCCGGACGAACACCATGTCGAGGTCGGTCGGGTCCACGCCGGCGATCGGCAGCGCCACGCCCGGGTACGGCCGCACCGGCCGGAGGTTCACGTATTGGTCGAGCTCGAACCGGATCCGCAGCAGCAGGTCGCGCTCGAGCACACCGGGCGGCACGCGCGGGTCGCCGACCGCGCCGAGGTACAGCGCGTCGAGGCCGCGGAACTCCTCCAGCACCGGATCGGGGAGCGTTTCCCCGGTCCGCAGCCACCGGGCGGCGCCGACGTCGAACTCGACCGCGTCGACCGCGAACCCCTCCGCGGCCGCGACGGCATCGAGGACCTTGCGGCCCTCGCGCACGACCTCCGGGCCGGTGCCGTCGCCCGGGATCACGCCGATGCGGTGCGTAGTCGTCACGTCAGGAAGCTCCTCGTGCTCGCGCGTCGTCAGTCGAGCCGCCAGTCGGCCTGCGGCGGTTCGTTCGGGGCGACGCCCGCGTGCACCTCGCCCGCGTGGCCGTTCGAGTCGCCGTGCTGCAGCGACCTGGCCACCCACGGCATGAGTCCACCCGCGTCGAGGATGTCGCGCATGAACGGCGGCAGCGGCGTACCGGTGAACGTCCGCCCCTTCGTGACGTTCACGACCTCGCCGGAGTCCAGGTCGACCCGGAACACGTCGCCGGGCTCGGCGCCCTCGGTCACGCCGGGGCACTCGACGATCGGCAGGCCGACGTTCACCGAGTTGCGGAAGAAGATCCGCGCGAACGACTCCGCGACGACACAGGCGATGCCGCTCGCCTGGATCGCGATCGGAGCGTGCTCGCGGCTCGACCCGCTGCCGAAGTTCTTCCCGCCGACCATCAGGTCGCCCAATGCGCAGGTCTCGCAGAACGTCGGGTCGAGGTCCTCCATGCAGTGCTTCGCCAGCTCGTCGGGATCGATCGTCGTGAGGTAGCGCGCCGGGATGATCACGTCGGTGTCGACGTTGTCGCCGTACACGAACGCCCGCGCCTCGAACGTGGTGTTCACGAGGCGACCTCCTCCGGGGCGGGAGCGCCGTAGGACGCGCCGACGCCGGTGAGATAGGCCTGCTCCGGCGGTTCGACCCCCAGCTCGTCCGGGTGCGTCAGCCGGCCGGTCACCGCGGTCGCGGCCGCCACCGCCGGGTTCGTCAGGTAGACCTTGGCGTCCTTGTGCCCCATGCGCCCGACGTAGTTCCGGTTGGAGGTCGACACGCACACCTCGCCGGGCCCGAGCACGCCCATGTGTCCGCCGAGGCACGCGCCGCACGTCGGCGTCGACACGGTCGCCCCGGCCGCGGCGAACACGTCGAGCAGCCCCTCGCGGTTCGCCTGCATCCAGATCTCCTGCGTGGCCGGGATGACCATCAGCCGGACGCGGGGGTCGGCGCGGCGGTCGCGCAGGATGTGCGCGGCCATCCGGAGGTCCTCGAGCTTGGCGTTCGTGCACGACCCGATGAAGACCTGATCGACGACGACGCGCTCGGCCGCAGAAACGGGTTCCGCTTTCGACGGTAGGGAGGGGAGCGAAACCTGCGGCTCGAGCGCGCCGACGTCGACGGTGTGGGTGGCCCCATAGACGGCGTCGTCGTCGCTTGCGAAGACGTCGAACCCGTGCACGCGGCCGGTCACGCGCTGGCGTTCGCGGACGTACTCGAGCGTGACCTCGTCCGCCGCGACGATGCCCGACTTGGCGCCGGCCTCGATGGCCATGTTCGAGAGCGTGAAGCGCGAGTCCATCGACAGGTGCTGCAGCGCCGGGCCCGTGTGCTCCATGGCCTGGTACGAGCAGCCGTCGTCGCCGACCAGCGCGATCACGGAGAGGATCAGGTCCTTGCCGACGACCCACGGCCCCGGCACGCCCTCGTAGACGAACCGGACGCTCTCGGGGACCCGCAGCCAGATGCGGCCGGTGGCCAGCACGGCCGCGAGGTCGGTCGAGCCCACCCCGGTGCTGAACGCCCCGAGCGCGCCGTAGGTGCAGGAGTGCGAGTCGGCGCCGATGATGACCTGCCCGGGGAGCGCGAGCGCCTGTTCGGGCAGCAGGATGTGCTCGATCCCGCCGCGGCCGAGCTCGAAGTAGTGCTCGATGCCCTGCTGCCGGGCGAACTCCCGCATCGTCATCCCGAGCTTCGCGCTCGCGATGTCCTTGGCGGGCACGAAGTGCGAGGGGACCAGCGCGACCTTCGAGGGATCCCACACGTTGTCGATCCCGAGCTCCTTGAATCGCGCGATCGCGACCGGCGCGGTCACGTCGTTCCCCATCGCCAGGTCGACGTCGGCCATGATCAGGTCGCCCGGCGCGACCTCGTCGCGGCCGGCCGCGCGGGCCAGGATCTTCTCGGTGACGGTCATCGGGCGCGTCATGCGGCGCCCCCGTCCTGGGCGGAGCCGTCCACGCCGTCCGCCTCCGCCGCGTCGGCCGCTGCGGCGTTCCCGTTCGGATGCTCGGAGCGAACCGCGCGGTTCACCGCGGCCAGGTAGGCGCGGGCGCTCGCCTCGACCACGTCCGCGGCCACGCCTCGCCCGGTGAACAGCCGCCCGCCCACGTCGAGCTGCACGACGACGTCCCCGAGCGCGTCGCTGCCGCCGGTCACCGCCGACACGTTGAAGGCCGCCAGCCGCGCCTCGACCCCGCTGGCCCTCGTGATCGCGCCGTACGCGGCGTCGATCATCCCGTCGCCCATCGCGGAGTCCTCGAGGTCCTCGCCGTCACGGGCGAGGCGGACGGTCGCGGTCGGCGACAGATGCGTCCCGCCCGCTACCGCCAGCGACACCAGCGTGAACGCGTCAGTCGCCGCCGAGCCGAGCTCCTCGGACACGATGGCTTCGAGGTCGGCGTCGGTCAGCTCCATCTTCCGGTCGGCCATCTCCTTGAACCGGGCGAACGCCCGGTTCAAGGCCTCCGGGTTCAGCTGGAGCCCGAGCTTGGCGACCGCGTCGGCGAACGCGTGGCGGCCCGAGTGCTTGCCGAGCACGATCTTCGAGCCCTCGAACCCGACCTCGACCGGGTCCATGATCTCGTAGGTGGCCCGGTTCATGAGCACGCCGTGCTGGTGGATCCCCGACTCGTGGGCGAACGCGTTCGCGCCCACGACGGCCTTGTTCGGCTGGACGGGGTAGCCGGTCACCATCGACACCAGCCGCGACGTCCGGGCGATCTCCTTCACGTTCAGCCGGTGCCGCAGGTCGAGCGCCTCGCCGCGCGTGGAGATGATCATCGCCATCTCCTCGAGCGAACAGTTCCCCGCGCGCTCGCCGATGCCGTTGACCGCGACCTCCACCTGCCGGGCGCCGTTCAGCACGCCGGCCAGGGAGTTCGCCACGGCCAGGCCCAGGTCGTTGTGGCAGTGCGTCGAGATCACGACGTGGTCGGGCATCGCCTCACGCGTCGTCCGCACCAGCTCGCCGAACTCCCGCGGGGTCGCGTACCCGACCGTGTCGGGCACGTTGATCGTGGTCGCGCCCTCCTCGACCGCCACGCGGAAGCACTGCAGCATGAACTCGGGGTCGGTCCGGGTGGCGTCCTGGGCGGAGAACTCGACGTCCTCGGTGTACGACCGCGCCCGGCGAACGCTCCGCCTCGTGGCCTCGACCACCTGCTCCTGCGACATGCGGAGCATCGAGTCGAGGTGGACGTCCGACGTCGAGATGAACACGTGCAGCCGGGCGCGCTGCGCGTCGCGGATGGCCTCCCAGGCCCGGTCGATGTCGCCCGAGTCGGCGCGGCACAGGGCCGCGACCGTCGAGCCCTTCACCGTCTCGGCGATCTGGCGCACCGCGCCGAACTCGCCATCGGACGACGCCGGGAACCCGGCCTCGATGACGTCGACGCCCAGCCGGGCGAGCTGCTCCGCGATCTCGAGCTTCTCGGCGGCCGTCAGCGCGATGCCCGGCGCCTGCTCCCCGTCGCGGAGGGTCGTGTCGAAGAACCGTACGTCGTCAGGCACGCGGCTCACCGCCGTCCGCGTGCTGTGCCGCCTCGGTGGAGCCGTTCGCCGGCCGGGCGCCCGCCGCGTCGCCGTTCCGTCCACGCTGGAGCCACGGCATCATCGAACGTAGCTGCCCGCCGACCTGTTCGATCTGGTGCTGCCGATCGTGCTCCCGCATCTTGGTGAAGTTCGGGAACCCCGCGTCGGCCTCGTCGATCCACTCCGTCGCGAAGTCCCCGTCCTGGATCTCGGCGAGGATCGTCCGCATGCGGTCGCGTGTCGCGGCGTCCACGATCCGCGGCCCCCGCGTGTAGTCGCCGTACTCGGCGGTGTCGGACACGCTGTAGCGCATCCAGCCCAAGCCGCCCTCGTACATGAGGTCGACGATCAGCTTCAGCTCGTGAAGGCACTCGAAGTATGCGACCTCCGGCTGGTACCCGGCCTCGACGAGCGTCTCGAACCCCGCCTTCACCAGGCTCGTGACGCCGCCGCACAGGACGGCCTGCTCGCCGAACAGGTCGGTCTCGGTCTCCTCGGCGAACGTCGTCTCGATCACACCGGCGCGGGTGCCGCCGATCGCGTCGGCGTACGACATCGCCACGGCGCGGGCGTCGCCCGTCGCGTCCTGCGCCACCGCGATCAGCGCCGGCACGCCGCCGCCCTCGGTGTAGGTGCGGCGCACGAGATGGCCGGGCCCCTTCGGGGCGATCATGATCACGTCGACCGTCTTCGGCGGGCGGATGCGCTTGAACCGGATGTTGAACCCGTGGGCGAACGCGAGGGCCTTGCCCTTGCGCATGTGCGGCTTGATGAACTCCTCGTATGTCGCTTTCTGCTCCGTGTCGGGCATCGTCAGCA
>DATLUW010000893.1:0-4908 GCA_035577825.1 Actinomycetota bacterium
GGTCGTCGCCGACGCGCTCGTGGGAATGAGCCCGGCGATCCTGGCAGCGTTCGCGGTCGCGGGTGCCGTTCTCGCCGTCCGTCGGACCGACGGCGTCGTGGTCGGCCGCGCCGCCGCCTGGCCGATCCGAACGGTGCGGCGCTCGCCGGGCGCGGTCGTCGACCGCGTCGGGCGAATCGCGTGGGTGCAGCGGCTGGCCCGCGCCGAGGTCGGCCGAGCCCGGCTGGCGGATGCCCACGCCCGCTTCGGGATCGATCGCTACGTCGGGGCGAGGGCGGTGGCGGCGGCCGTCCTCGCGTGCCTCGCGATGATGGGGCGGGGGCTGGTTCTCGTGCCGGTGGTGGTCGCGGCGGCCTTGGTGCTTCCAGATCTCGTGCTGGCCCGGATCGCCCGCCGGAGGCGGGCCCGCATCGAGGCCCAGCTCCCGCAGTTCCTCGACCTCCTGGCGGCCGGTTCGACCGCCGGGCTGTCCGCGCTGCTCGCGCTGCGGAGGGCGGCCGAGTCGGTCCGCGAGCCCCTCGCCGGCGAGCTGGCCGGAATGCTCGAACGCGTCGATCTCGGGGCGCGGTGGCGCGATGAGCTCCGCGAGATGGCCGAGCGGCTGCACCTGGCGGATCTCCGCCGGGCGGTGATGGCCATGTCCCGGACCGAGTCGCTCGGGACGCCGCTCGCCGAGTCGCTCCGGCGCCGGGCCGACGAGGTCCGCGAGGCGCGGCGCGCCCAGGCGGCCGAACGGGCCCGCAAGGCGCCCGTGAAGATGCTGTTCCCCCTGGTGTTCATGATCCTCCCCGCGTTTCTCCTCCTCACCGTGGTGCCGGTGCTGCTCTCGACGCTCCGGTCGGTCCGATGAGAGGAGGTGAACGCGATGTTGCTCAAGCTCTACGTCCGCCTGCAGACGCTGTTCGTCCGGGAGGAGGGGCAGACGACCGCGGAGTACGCGCTGGTGATCCTGGCGGCGGTGGCCGTGGCGGTGGTCCTGATCGCCTGGGCGCGCTCCAGCGGGAAGCTGCCGGCGTTCTTCGACAAGATCATCGACAGCGTGTCCGGGAACGCCTGACGAGCCCCCGGTCGAGAAGGGCGACGTGCCCGGATGCCGCACGACGCCCGGACCGAGAACGGGGCTCCGCGACGCTCGAGTTCGCGATGGTGCTCCCGCTGCTGCTGATCGTGACGCTCGCGCTCGTGCAGGTCGGGCTGGTCGTCCGGGACCGGCTCGTGCTCGCCGACGCCGCCCGGGCCGGGGCCCGGGAGGCGGCCGTCACCGACGACGCCGGCCGGATCCGCGACGCGGTCGACCGCGCCGCGGCGCCGCTCGGCACCGGGAGCATCGACGTCCAGGTCGCCAGGGACGGCGGCCGGGGCACGGCGGTCACCGTGACGCTCACCTATCCCGATACGCCGTCCATCCCCGCCGTCGCATGGCTCTTCCCGTCCTCCATCCACCTCTCCGCGGCAACGACCATGCGGCAGGAGTTCGGCGATGGTTGAGGCCGGGATCACGCGAGACGAGCTCGATCGCCGTCGCGGGCCGCCCGCGGCGCGGCACGACCAGCGTGGCTCGGTGTCGGTGCTCGCAGCTGCCGTCATGCTCATGGTCGTCGTGATGGCGCTGGCCACGGCCGACGTGGCGAGGGCGCTCGCCGCGGCCTCCCGGGCACAGGCGGCGGCGGACGCCGCAGCGCTCGCCGCCGCCCAGCAGATCGTCGAGCCGGCCTCGGGGGAGTCCCCGGAGTCGGTCGCCGCGAGGTTCGCCGACGAGAACGGCGCCGAGCTCGTGAGCTGCGACTGCTCCGCCGGCGGTCAGGAGGCGGTCGCCACGGTTCGTGTGGAGATCTCCGGACTGCTCCTCCTGCGCTCCGGACGGAGCACGACGGCGACCGCCCGGGCGGTCATCGACCTCTCGGGCGCCGGATGATGAGGTCGGATCCTGACCAAAAGGTGGGGGCGCGAACGGGGGGTCGGACCGTAGAATGGCCGCACCGTGAACAACGCTCCCCGGCCACCGAAGCCGTTGCGAGGAGCCCGCCGCCCGTTCGGGGCCGTGGACTACACGCTCGCGAAGCGCGCGCTCCTGCGTGAGTTCCGGACGGGGCTGCTCTCGAGGCTCGACGTGTGCGACGCGCACCCGGAGCTGCTGCGCGCTGCCAAGTACGTCGGGCACCGGACCTACAAGGCGTGCCCGGTCTGCGCCAAGGAGGATCTTCGCCTTCTCGCGTACGTCTACGCGGACGACCTCCGGGCGGACAATGGCCGGGTGTGGGAGCTGTCGGAGGCCCTCAACGTGGCCGCCGCCCACCGCGGGGGCGCCTGCTACGTCGTCGAGGTCTGCACTGGGTGCTCCTGGAACCACCTCTCTCAGGCGTACACGGCCCGCCAGGCGGCCGCCGGGGGCCGCGCGTAGCGCCGCACGCCCGGGTTCGTCTTCGCGCCTCCCGACCCGCCGATGTTGCCACGACACCTCCACACTTCCGACGCACGGGTGCCCGGGTTCCAACAGGTGCTCGTGGGTAAGATGGGCTGAGCTTGGCCCCCGACTCGCCCATCCAGCGTCCCTCTCGAGGCAAGCACGCGGCCGGCAGAAGCAGGAAGCCCCCTGCGTCATCGAGTGGCAGCCCATCGTCGGGTTCGTCGGATGCGTCGTGGGCTGCCGCACAGCCGCCCCGTCTCGCCTCGCGATCCGGCACGCCCACCGGCGGCCCGGTGGCCGGGCGCGCCGTGCTCGGCGCCACGGCCGCCTCGGCCGCTGCCCGTCCATCCGGCCCGCCCTCCCGCACACGGGCAACCCGGCCGACCGGCCAGACCGCTGCGACTGGCCCGGCCAAGGGCCAACCGGGCGGCAAGGGCGCGAAGGCGAACGGCAAGAAGGCGAACGGCAGGAAGCAGCCCCGGCGCAAGCGCGGGTTCTTCCGCCGGTTCTGGTGGGTGTTCGTCGCGATCCCGCTGTTCCTGATCCTCTGCATCATCGGGACGCTGCTGTACGCCTACGCGCACATCCAGATCCCACCGGAGGCCGCCGGCACCAACGCTCAGACCACGTTCGTCTACGACCGGTTCGGCTCGAAGATCGCGGAACTCCACGGTGCGTACAACCGCGTCAACCTGACGCTGAAGGACATCCCGGTCGTCCTGCAGAACGCGGTGATCGACACCGAGGACAAGGACTACTACCACCACGGTGGGATCAGCGTGAGCGGCATCGTCCGCGCGGCATGGGAGGACCTCGTCCACCACGGCGCCGTCCAGGGCGGCTCGACGATCACGCAGCAGTACGTCAAGAACGTCTACACGGGCGCCGAGAAGTCGATCTTCCGCAAGGTCAAGGAGGCGCTGCTCGCCATCAAGCTCGAACATCAGTTGACCAAGCAGCAGATCCTCGAGCGGTACCTCAACACGATCTACTTCGGCCACGGCGCGTACGGCGTCGAGGCCGCCTCCCAGACCTACTTCTGCCATTCGGCGAAGCACGACAACCCGGTCGAGTCGGCCACGCTCGCCGCGATGATCGCCTCGCCGGGGACGTTCGACCCGATCGACCACCCGGAGGAGACGCAGACCCGTCGCGACTATGTGCTCGACCAGATGGTGCAGCAGGGCCACCTCGACCCCGACGAGGCCGAACGGCTGAAGTCGGTGCCGGTGAAGAAGGAAGTCAACTGCCGGAGCAGCCAGTCCGAGCACGGCGACTACGCCTACTTCATGGACTACACGCGCAAGTGGCTGCTGCGGAACCCGAAGATCGGCGAGCAGATGACGTACACGGGCGGCCTCCGCGTGTACTCGAGCCTCGACAAGCAGATACAGAAGGCGGCCGAGGAGGCCGTCGCCCAGCACCTCCCGCAGAAGACCGATCCCAGCGCCGCGCTCGTCGCCATCGATCCCCGCAACGGCGAGATCCGCGCGATGGTCGGCGGCCCCGACCCCAACGAGCTCACCAACAACGTGAACCTCGCGGTCGCGCCCTCCCGGCGACAGGCGGGATCGGCGTTCAAGCCGTTCACGCTCACCGCCGCCATGGAACAGGGCTACAGCCTGTCCTCGTACTGGGACGGGCCGGCCCAGATCACGATCCCCGACCGGGCCTGCTACACGACCGACCCCGACACCGGGAAGTTCGGTCCGTGGACGCTGTCGAACTCCGCCGACGAGGAGTCGGGGACGTTCCGGCTGATCGACGCGACCGCGTTCTCCGTGAACACCGTGTTCGCGCAGCTGGTCACCAAGCTCGGGCACGGCCTCACCAGCGGACCCGAGGAGGTCGTCAACGCGGCGAAGGACCTCGGGATCCAGAGCGAGCTCAAGCCGCTGTGCTCGATCACGCTCGGGACGCAGGAGGTCTCGCCGCTCGAGATGACGAGGGCCTACGCCACGCTCGCGGCCCGCGGCGTCCGTCACTTCGCCACCCCGATCGACAAGGTCCTCGCCTCCGACGACAAGACCGTGCTCGCCCACCCCGACGTCAAGGGCACCCAGGCCGTTCCGCAGAACGACGCCGACCTGGTCACCTACGCGCTCCAGCAGGTCGTGAGATACGGCACCGGAACCGCCGCCCGCCTGGCCGACCGGCCGGTCGCGGGGAAGACCGGGACGACGAACAGCGAGTCGAACGCCTGGTTCTGCGGCTACATCCCGCAGCTCGCCGCGTGCGTGTGGGTCGGCTACCCGAGCGGGAACAAGCCGATGCACGACATCGAGGGCGTCCAGGACGTGTTCGGCGGGACGATCCCGGCCGAGATCTGGCACGACTTCATGGAGCAATCGATCGCCGCCACCAACATGAAGGTCGAGGAGTTCCCCCAGCCGATCTTCGGCGACAACCTGAAGCCGGGCCCCGTCCTCTCGCCGTCGCCGTCGCCGCTCCCCAGCCCGTCGCCGTCGCCCAGCCCGTCGCCGTCGCCCAGCCCGTCGCCG
>DATLUW010000894.1:0-4458 GCA_035577825.1 Actinomycetota bacterium
GACGGCCCTGCTCGAATATGCCGCCGGGAGCGCGGAGGGGTTCCGGGTCGTTCGGACCACCGGCGTCGAGGGGGAGATGGAGCTTGCCTACGCGGCGCTCCAGCAGATGTGCTCACCGGTCCTCGAGCTCGCCGAACGCCTTCCCGAGCCTCAGCGCGTGGCGCTCGCGGTCGCGTTCGGGGAGAGCGCTGGGGAGGCTCCGAATCCGTTCTTCGTCGGGCTGGCCGTGCTCGGCCTGCTGTCGGAGGCGGCCCTGGACCGGCCGATCCTGTGCGTCGTCGACGATGCGCAGTGGCTGGATCGCGCGTCGGCACGAGAGCTCGCGTTCGTGGCCCGGCGTTTGCTGGCGGACCGGATCGCGTTGGTCTTCGCGGCCCGCGAGGTGCGCGACGCGCTGGCCGGATTCCCCGAGCTCCGCGTGGAGCCGCTGGGGAACCGCGATGCCCGGACTCTCCTCGAGTCCGTGCTGCCCGGTCCACTCGACGAACCTGTGCTCCAGCGGATCGTCGTCGAGACGCACGGCAATCCGCTCGCCCTGTTGGAATTGCCTCGCGGACTGACGGCGGCGGAGCTCGCGGGCGGGTTCGGCCTGCCGGCCGCGCTCCCGCTCTCCGATCGGATCGAGGAGAGCTTCGCGCGACGGCTGGCCCGGCTCCCACGCGATGCGTGTCGTCTGCTCCTCGTCGCCGCGGCAGACCCCACCGGCGACCTGGCGCTCGTGTGGCGGGCCGCGGAACGGCTCGGGATCCCGGAGTTCGCTGCGAACACCGTCGAGTCGGAGGGGATGGTGTCGCTCGGTGACGGAGTCGCCTTCCGGCACCCACTGGTTCGCTCGGCGGTGTACCGGGCCGCCCGGCCTGCCGAGCGAAGCGAGGTCCACCGCGCCCTCGCGGAGGCGACCGATCCGGAGATCGACCCGGACCGCCGGGCCTGGCACCTGGGCCAGGCGGCGACGCTGCCGGACGAGGACGTCGCCGAGGAGCTCGAACGGTCTGCTGCCCGGGCACAGGCCCGGGGCGGGTTCGCCGCCGCCGCGGCCTTCCTCGAGCGCGCCCTCCAGCTCACGCCCGATCCGGCGCGCCGGGGCGGCCGCGCCCTCGCCGCCGCCCGGACAACGTTCCGTGCGGGTGCCCTGGACGACACCCTCCGCCTGCTGACGATCGCGCAGGCGAACGTCCAGAGCGACATCGAGCGTGCCCGCGCCGAGCTGCTCCGGGCACAGGTGGTGTTCGCGTCGACGCGGGGGAGCGACGCGCCGGGGTTGCTGCTGCAGGCGGCCCGCCGGCTCGATCCGCTCGATCCGGTCCTGGCTCGCGAGACGTACCTGGAGGCCATGTCGGCCGCGATGTTCGCCGGGCGCTTCGCCGAACCGGGCGGAAGCGTGGACGACGTAGCCCGGGCCGCGAAGGCGGCGCCGTCGCCGGCGCACGAGCCGCGCCCCCCCGACCTGCTGCTCGACGGACTCGTGACGCTGTTCACCGAGGGCTACGAGGCCGCCGTGCCCATCATGCGGCGGGCGGAGGCCGCATTCGATCGTTCGAGCCTGGCTGCGGGCGAGCAGCTTCGATGGAAGTGGCTGGCGACGGTTGCGTCGGTGCACCTCTGGGACGACGCCCGGTGGCAGGAGCTCTCCGAGCGGCACGTGCAGCTGGCCCGGGAGACGGGTGCGCTCGGCGAGCTCCCGCTGGCGCTCACCCAGCGCGTGTACTCATCGCTCTTCGCGGGCGACCTGGCGTCGGCAGCATCCCTGGTCGGGGAGATCCGAGCGGCGACGGAGGCGACCGGCGGCAACCACGCCCCGTTCGCGGAGGTGGGGCTGGTCGCAATGCGGGGCATCGAGGCCGAGGCGAGGCCGCTCCTGGAGCGCAACCGAACCGAGGTGACGCGGCGCGGCGAGGGGGTCGGGATCGCGGTGCTCGATTACGCGGAGGCGGTGCTGTTCAACGGCCTCGCCCGTTACGAGGAGGCCCTCGCGGCGGCCGTGCGCGCCACCAAGGACCCGGAGGGGCTCGGCCCCGTGAACTGGGCAATGGTCGAGCTGATCGAGGCCGCCGTCCGGGCCGGAACGCCGGAGATGGCGGCCGACACCCACAGGCGGCTCGTGGAGATCACGCGTGCCACCGGCACCGACTGGGCTCTAGGGGTGGCAGCGCGCTCGAGCGCGCTCCTGGCGAAGGGTTCGGAGGCGGAGGAGCTGTACCTCGAGGCCATCGACCGCCTCGGCCGGACGCGAATCGGGTTCGATCTCGCCCGCGCCCACCTCCTGTACGGGGAGTGGCTGCGTCGCGAGCGCCGCCGGATGGACGCGCGCGTCGAGCTGCGGGCCGCGTTCGATCTCTTCACCCGGTTCGGGATGGAGGCGTTCGCGGAGCGAGCCCGGATCGAGCTGAAGGCGACCGGCGAGCGCGCCCGCAGGCGGACCCCGGACACGGTCGACGAGCTCACGCCGCAGGAGGCGCAGATCGCCCGCCTCGCTGCCGAAGGCCAGACGAACCGGGAGATCGCCGCGCACCTGTTCATCAGCCCGAGCACGGTCGAGTACCACCTGCGGAAGTCGTTCCGAAAGCTCGACGTGAGGTCACGCACGCAGCTCGCCAACCGCCTGCGAACGGAGTCGTGAACCCGAGCCCGTTGTCGTTGGCGGCCTCAGCGCTGGCGCGTCATTCGTTCGACGACTGGAGCTCCGCGATCTGGGCCCGGGCGGCGGCCACGAGCTCGGCGTTCGTGTGGGCGTGTCCGGCGAGCCCCCAGCCGCCGTCGGGCGCCTCCGTCAGGAGCACCCAGGTCCGGTTGACCTGAGAGGGATCACCTGCCGCCTCGGCGACGATGGCGGTGAGTCGTTCCACGACGGCGAGCTGTTTGTCGCGGTCGAGCGCTCCCGCGTTCGTCAGGACCTGGACGCGGACGTACGTATGCTCGCCGTCGACGTTGGCGAGGGCCTCCGAGGGCAACTCGTGGACGAAGGCCGCCGTGTTCCGGCGGAACAACGGGATGTTCGGGACCTGTTCGATCGTCATCAACGCGGTCGCCAGGTCGACCGCCAGCGAATGGCGGTCCTTGAACGTCCCGGTGGCGGCGTACACGTCGATCATCGGCATGAACCGGCTCCTTTCGACGGAACGGGGTCTCGACCGTGGCCGAGACGTCGAGTGTGACCCACTGTGCTCGGTTCGACGAACCGACCATCAGCGTTCGTTGCGGGAACTCCGGCGGCGCTGCGGGGATGAACGGGCGGATGCAACGATGGGATGGCGATGGATCACGGCACTGAACCGGCGGACGCCGAGCTCTGGAGTCGCGCCGTGGCCGGCGAGTCCGGCGCCTTCGGGCGGCTGTTCGACCGCCACGCGAACGCGATCTTCGCCTTCTGCGTTCGACGGACGGGCGACCGGGCGGCCGCGGAGGACCTGATGTCCACGACCTTCCTCCACGCCTGGCGCCGCCGCGCGGAGATGGATCCGTCGGCGGGTGGTCCGGTTCCCTGGCTGTACGGGATCGCGGCCTATCTCGTCCGGCGCCACCTGAGGAGCATAGGGCGGCAGCAGTCGGCCATGTCCCGGCTGCCGGTCCTCCGGGACGAGCCCGACCCCTCGGACGGAATCGCGGGCCGACTCGACGACGCCCGGCGACTGCGCCGTGTCCACGAGGCCCTGGCGACGCTGTCCGAGGGCGACCAGGAATTGTTCGTGCTCTGCGTGTGGCAGGAGCTGTCCTACGAGGACGCGGCCGCCGCGCTCGGGATTCCCGTCGGGACGGTTCGTTCGCGGCTCTCGCGGGCGAGGAACCGCCTTCGCCTGGCGCTCGGGGAACCGGCCGGTGGGAACGGAGATGGAACGGGTGCAGCAACCCGCGGCACCAGGAAGGCAGGCTCACTCGATGGATGACGTCTTCGAACGAGAAGAGCTCCAGGCGCTCGCGCCGCCGCCTCCCGTCGGGCCGCTGGCTCCCGATCGTCTCGCCCTTCGGAAGGAGATCGTCATGCGCGAGGTCGTGCAGTCCCTCGAACCGACCGAACCCATCGCCGTTCCGCCGGACAGGCCCCGTCGGAATCGCCGCGCCCGGCTGCCGATGCTGATCGCCGCCGTGGTGGTCCTGAGCGGCGCCGCCGTGGCCTGGGCGTACCTGGCCTCGTCGGCCCGCGACACGGTGGCCGTGGAGTGCGAGATCCAGGGTTCGGACTCGATCATCCCGTCCGCGAGCGGAGATCCCGTGGCCGACTGCGCAGCGGAGTGGCGGCGCGAAACGGGCCACGCGGCGCCGAAGCTCGTCGCGTACGACAGCGGCCACGGCGGCATCGCCGTGTACCCGGCCTCCGAGACGCCGCCCGCCGGCTTCACCCCACTGCCCGCCGGCGCGACCCAGAACGTCGGAATGGTCGAGATGCAGCAGTGGCTCGACGACTACGTGAGCGGCCTGAACTCGGACTGCTTCGACGCCTCGACGGCGACGCACATGGCG
>DATLUW010000895.1:0-2403 GCA_035577825.1 Actinomycetota bacterium
TTGCTGCCGCCGTGGTTCGCGTCGATCGAGGCGGGTGGGTGGTGGCAGGCGATGAGCACGGCACGTTCGCCTGCCTTGCGGGCCGGCGCCAGCCGCGCGAGCTCGGAGCTGAGGAAGTGGAGCTGCTCGTCGCCGGCGAGCGTGGGGTAGGCGCCGTCCTGGCTCGAGATGACGCCGGGGCTCTCCAGGACGTTGGTGTAGAGCCCGATGATCGAGACGAACGGCGCGTCGAGGGTGAAGTAGACGCCGGGCTGGTTCATGGTGGAACGGACGATCGGGCCCGCGTCCGGGGATGCACCGGGCTCCTCGGCGCAGAAGTTGCGCAGGAAGGCGGTCAGGGTCGGAATGCGGGGCAGGTCGGGCTGGTCGCCGAAGACCATTCCGTCGTGGTTGCCGGGGATGGCGAAGATCGGACGGTCGTAGGCGTGGAAGGGCTCGTAGAACTGGTCGTAGTAGTACTGGCCCTCGCCGAAGTTGTAGACGACGTCCCCCAGGTGGAAGAAGAACGCGGGTCCGGTCGCCCCGCCGTCCTGGACGTCCCGGGCCATCGCGTCGGCCACGTTCGCCTCGTTTTCCAGCGCCTGCCTCGCCGTCTGGAAGCTGTTCACCTTGGCCGCCCCGGTGTCGCCGACCGCGTGAAAGCTGATCTGCTCGGTCGCGGTGATCGCGTCGAGGAACTCCGCCTTGAGGACGTCCGCCAGATCGACTCGAGGCCGTGCGGTCCGGGGTTCGGGGACCGGTTGCAAGTCTCGCCTGTGCCGCTTGTAGTAGGCGCTCTCGTAGTAGGCGGCGCTCGTGTTGTCCACCTGGAACGCGATCTCACCCGGTGCGGGCTGCGGGTCGGCGAACAGCCTGCCGCGGACGCCCGCCAGCTTCCGATAAGCAAGATCCAAGGCCACGACGTCATCCTCCTCACGGTCCCGATCCATTACGCGAGCCGCCGCAGCCCCAACGACCCGACGCTAGAGCCACGGTGACCGCAGGTCAAGTCCCCGAGTCTGCGCCGCAAGGCGCGTCATCCGCCGTCGCGGCAGGTTGCGTAGGCGTGCCGCCCAGCGGGCTTGCTTCTCAGCGTGAGCGCTCGCTGCGGCGGAGGTGAGAGAGGGCGAGAGCAAGCAGGGTCTTTGCCTGCGCCTTCGTCGTCCCCGTTACCCCTACCGCGAATCGTCCTACCGCGACTGCCTGCGTGTGGAAGAGACCCGCGGTCTTGAAGGTCGCTTCCGTGTGCGCGAGGCGACGGGCGGCGGCGTGCGTTCGCATGAGGGCATAGCTGGCGGACTCAGAAGAGTGGCTGTTGCTGAAGTCGATGCGTACGCCGCCCAGTGTGTGAATGCGCCGGGTGGGGGCCAGGCGGGTGATCTTCACGTGGGGGAATCCGGCCGGCCTCTCAGCTGCCAGAACCGGGGTTGTCGCGATCCGCTCCAGGACCGGCGGCAGACTCGAGGTTTGAGCCAGCATCACTTCTCTATCGGCCGGCTTTCGGATGGGATTCACCCTCAATCGGGCACTTGCCTGGCCGGCGTTCGGGATCGACCCCGGAGGTGCGGCGACTCCGTCGGATCAACCTAACGTCGCGACTCTCCTCCGTTATGCGACTTCGGTCGACGACCCCTGCGAGCCTGCTGCCTACCAGCCTGCACGAGCCGCTTGACCTCGGCATCGTCGGGGTGGGCATCCACAACGATCACGCCCTTGCGTGCGTCGCCGTATTTCACGGTGATCGTCACGGCATCGCGGTCGTCGCCAATTTCCTTGCCGGAAAGGTCGGATACGAAGATCGTCTTTCTCGCCATTGCCCGCTCCTCTGGGATCAGTGGTTCCCGTTGACGAAGCAGACAATAATCCTGCCTGGGACGCGTCAGGTCGACTGTCGGTCCGGCGGGCTCGGTGCCGGCGCTGTCCACGCCGGATCTCGGGTGAGCGGTTGGTCGCCCGCCGCTAAAGGACGACCAGGACCGGTGCGGGTCCTCGTCGGCAGGGGTGAGAGTGCCTCCGGTGAGACCGAAACGGCATGGCTACCTCCCCAGTAGCGGATGATCGCTTTGCCTCTACTCAGATGGAGAAACGTTGCGCGCCGGCCGGCGTGGAGCACCGGCTGGTCGGAAGCCAAGAAGAATGCGACTGGCATGACGACGTGCTCCTCTCGCTTGCGGAGAACGAGCTGGCTCGTCTTGTTATCACCGTCACAAGGAATCGCTAACCCGATTGCCTCGGATCTCCGCCTAACGGGCTGTGCCTTCCCGCCCGTCCGGGGGAGGCCGACGAGCGGCCTCCTCGCCTATGAGCAATGCAGGGTCAGGGACCGACTGCGGCGCGGCACGTTGACTAGCCACTAACGCCCGGGCTCGGGGGGCGAGTAGGACCCGGGGACGTGCCTTCCCTGACTTTCCTCGCAGCACACCG
>DATLUW010000896.1:0-2663 GCA_035577825.1 Actinomycetota bacterium
ACCAACATGCTCACAGAGTACGCGGAGCACGTCGGCGACGAACCGGCCGAAGGCGAGGGCGGGGAAGGTGAAGGCGAGGGCGAAGGCGCCGACGACGGCGGCGAGGAGTCTGGCGTCGCGGTCGAGGGTGAAGGTGACGAAGGCGCCGGCGACGACACGGGCGGCGACCAACCCCGCGGCGACCACGGCCACTTCGCCGAGAAGCCGAAGGTCGACGTCCGCACCAGCCAGGACCCGAAGAAGGCCGCAGCTGCCGGCGGAAAGCCGGCCGACAAGCCGGCCGAGGGCGAGGAGGAGGCGGCCGGCGAGGACGCTCCCAAGTGGGAACAGCTCGCGGTGCACGCCGACGGCGCGGTCGCGGTCGACAACAACGGCCGGAATGCGTTCGACGGCATCCAGACCCAGACGGTCAAGGGCGCCGACGGCAAGGGGTTCACGTTCTTTGCGGTCCCGACGGACCGCGAGCGTGACTTCCGGCTCCGACTCTCCCAGTCGGTCAGCGCGCGCCGGGTCTACGGCCAGATGGTCGAGGCGAAGCGGAAGTACGACGCGATGGCGTCGGCGCCGCCGCGCGAGACGGACTCGCAGGTCGACGCGCGGATCTTCCTGGAGCACATCACCCCGCTCCTCCCGCAGATGGTCGAGGCGGGCATCATCGACCAGCGCGACGTCGACCTCTGGAAGGCGAAGGCCGACGGCGAGAAGCTCCGCGTTCAGAACAAGTACCGCGCCGACGAGGAGAAGCGCGTCAGCGAGGCGAGCCAGCCGACGTGGCCCGAGCGCCAGGTCGAAGGCATCGCGCTCGAGGTCGCGGCCATCATCGACCGCGTGCCCGAGCTCCAGTCGCTCAGTCAAGAGGACCGCGAGGCGGTCTTTCAGGAGTGTTTGCAGGTCGCCAACGCCGTCTACTTCCAGGACGCGGCGGATGGCAACAAACCGAAGGTGAACCAGAAGTTCATTTTCGACCGGCTCTCAGCCCGGTACGAAACCGCGAAGTCTCGCGCGAACGGAAACGGTTCCGGCCCGACCCAGCGCACGGCAGGGGGTAAGACCCCGACCCCGAGCGCGACCGGTAACGGCGGAAAGAAGCCCGCGGACGCGGCGGAGCGGTTCAACAACGGCGTGAAGGACGGCCAGAAGGCCACCGCGCCGAGGACGACGAACCTCAAGGCCGGCCGCGGCAATGCCGCCGGCAACCAGTCGCCCACCCGTCGGAATGCTCCGACCCGGGTCCCGGCTGGCAAGACCGAGGATGACGTCAAGCGGGACGCTGAGGACCATCTCCGCCGGACTCAGAGGCGCTTTCTGAGCTCCGGTTCCCTCGACTTGCCGCCAGCTGACGACGAGTAGGCGGGTCGTGGGACACCCCCACTTATCCCCGGAGTTTTCCACAATGCACACCCA
Organism: Actinomycetota bacterium; assembly: GCA_035577825.1. Classification (GTDB taxonomy): domain Bacteria; phylum Actinomycetota; class UBA4738; order UBA4738; family JACQTL01; genus DATBHM01. The sequence continues at coordinate 1,405 of DATLUW010000896.1, forward strand.
GGAATCTGGCTTCCGTCGCGCGCTGCGCGGCGTCGGCCTGGTCGCCGGGTTGCTCGCGATGTCCGTGGCGCTGTTGGTGGCGCTCGGACCCGCGGACGCCCACGCGGCCGTTTCGCACGTCGCGAGTCACGGCATCGGCGCTGTGTCGCTGATCGGCTTCGCGATCGGTCAGACGGTGTCGTACCCGACCGTTTCGGACCTCAACAAGGGGTATAAACGGTCGACGACCGTCCTCTACCAGACGTACACGCGCACGGTCGCGGAGTACCGCTGGTTTGACGACGTGCCCGACGAGGACATCATGCCCTCTGGGCGTGAGAACCTCATCCTTCTCGACGTCGCCATCGGCGTCGGAGCCCACCAGGCGGACGACGCGGGTCACGAATCCCGCACCGAGACGCCGGAGCTCGAGGAAGGCTCGTTCGTGTTCAATCACACGAACAGCCGGTTCGCGATCTCGCTGCGCGCCCAGGCGTTCGATCGAGTGGCCCGCGGCAACCAGATCATCCGGCAGATCAAGTACCAGTCGTTGAAGTGCATCGAGGCCGTGATGCGGAAGTACGGCTACATGACGTACGGCTTCGACACGGGCGTCCTCGCGAAGGTGAACGGGAACCCGGCTTCCGCGACCACCGCGACGGTCAACCTCCGCGATGCGTTCGGCGTCGCCGGGCTGGGCAACGCGGCGTACCTGTCGGCGATGTTCCCGATCGACGAGGGCATCGCGTTCATCCGCGCCAACGCGCTGGTCGGCATGGCGACGGTGACGGACAACGACGGGGCCGGCAACCTGACGATCGCGTTCTTCGATGCGTCGGGCAACGCGGCGACGGTCGACCTGGCCGATGGCGACCAGATCGTCTACGGCAACGGCGTCAACGGCCTCACCCTGGGCGAAACCGACTTCAACAAGTGGAACGTCGGGCTCCTCCAGGCTGCGCTCGCGGACGACGTCCACGGCGTCGCCACCTCCGACGTCCCGACCTGGGCGGAAGCTCTGGTCGACCAGGGCGGCGGATCGTTCGGGTTCCTCAAGGCTCGCAAGGCCAAACAGGCGCTCGAGAACAAGGGTGACACGGTCCTTCGCCGGATCATCGTCGCCAACGGCGTCCAGAACGACCGCGACGCGGTCGAGCGCCAGGCCCTCATCTGGACGTCCACGAACATGAACATCGACGGCGCGGCGACGTTGAAGGGCGTCCGTGAGGACACCTCGCGTTTCGTGCCCCCGACGTGCGTGTTCGGCATCGGTGCGGACG
>DATLUW010000897.1:0-9804 GCA_035577825.1 Actinomycetota bacterium
GGTCGTGGTTCCCCACCGGAACGGGATCGGCCCGCCGGACCCGCACGGCTCGGTCACCAGGTCGATCGAGGATGCCCCCGGGATCTCGAACGGCCCCCACCGGATCGGCGCCCCCACGCTCACCGTGTACGGCGTGTCGCACGTGAGCTGGAACGCCGGCACCAGGTCCACGGTTCGCACCGCCCCGCTCGAGCAGTCGACCCTGGTCGAGGAGGCGTCGAAGCACACGGGCGCCTCGAGCAGCTCGGCGCCGCCCGGCCCGGTGACGGAGACCCCACTGAACCCGACGTTCGTGACGTCGCGGATGAACGTCACGACGAACGGTCCGTCCACCGGGACGACGATCGCGGCGTCGGGGCTCGATTGGTCGGGCCCGGAGAACAGCTCACCGGGACACGGCGGCGCGAACGACGACGAGGTCGCCGGATCGATCTCGTAGGGCCCGCGGAAGATGGTCGTCGCCGGCGGCCCGGGCAGCGAAACCGTGTACGACTTCGTGCAGTCGAGCGGGACCTGCGAGTCGAGGGTCACGCTTCGAACCGGTCCGGCGGAGCAGTCCGCGTCGTTGCCGTCCACGTCCGCGCAGATCAGGGACGCGGGGACCGGGGTCGCTCCGCCATCCGAGAGCACGACGTCCCCGTCGTCGACGCTCGACACGTCCTCCGAGAAGCGCGCGACGAACGGCGGCGACGGGTGATCAGTGGTGGGTCCGTCGAAGTCGACGGTCACCCCGGGCGAGGTGGGGAAGGAGACGGGGATGGCATGGTCGGCGGCGCCGGTCGCCGGATTCCAGTTCGGTCCGATCTGCCCGGAGTCGTCGCTCCCCCAGCACCAGACGCCGTCCGGGTTCGGGGAGGGACCGCCCGCCGTGACGGCACACGCGTGAGCCGAACCGGTGGCGATGCTCGTGACCCCGAAAAGGGCATCGGAAAGGCAGGTGGCGCCTGTCGCGACGATGCCGCAGCCGGCCAGACCGTCCCCGTGCTGGTGCTGGTCGTTCGCGCCGCGGCAGGCGACGAACGTCGTGCCCGAATCCATCAGGGCGCAGGTGAACGCCGCGCCCGCGTCGATCTGCACCACCGGGAACATCCCCGGACCGGTGAACGGGGCCGGAGCCGTGTCGCCCCAGCACGAGGCGTTCCCGTTGACGTCGACGACGCAGGTGTGGAAACCGCCCGCAGCGACGCCTCGCGGGGAGCCCCCCAAGAGGAACGACGACCCGGCCCCGTCCTTGAACGGGAAGCTCGTGGCATGCCCGGGCGCGGACGCGCCGAGCTCACCCTCGCCGTCCGACCCCCAGCAGGTCGCGAGGTTGGTGCCCCCGACGCACGTGTGGTTCCCACCGGCGTCGACCCGGGTGACCGGCGCGTAGGTCGGGCCCTCGAACAACGCGTCGACCATTACCGGACTGGACCGGAACACCACGGTTCCCCAGTTGGAGTCGGCCTGGCCGGCCTCGTCCAGCTTCTGCACGACGCGATGAGCGACGTCGATCTCATAGATCCCGCCCCCGGGCGCCCCGGCGATGTCCGCGATCAGCGGGGCTCCACCCGGATTGCCGTCGGGAACCCCGCCGAATGCGTACGCGAAGGCTCCGGTGGGGTCGCGCGCCTCCACGCACGACAGCTCGCCCGAGGTCCGCCGATGGGCGGTCCCCAGGACGTTCCCGTCGGCGTCGGTGCCGAGTCCCAGCAGGTCCACGAGATCCGTGACGTCCGACCCCGCAGGAGGAAGCACCGGGCAGTCCCCGCTCCGCGACCCGAGCTGGATGCGCCGGAGGTAGTTCCCGTCGAGATCGAATTCCTCGATCGCCCAGGGCGCCGGCCCGCTGGCCGGATCGAGCAGCTCCGAGCCCGCGTACAGCCGCTCGCGACCGTCTCCGTCGATGCCGGCCGCGAGGTCGGTCCCGAACGAGAACCCGGTGCTCCCGTCGAGCAGGTCGCTCTCGCGCACCCAGATCGGCTGATGGTTCGGCCCGGGCGTCGGCGAGAACTTCATCACGCTCGTGGTAACCCGGGCCTGGGGGCCGCCGTGGAACACCGCGACGGCCACGTACACGAACCCCTCGCGGTCCACCGCGATCCCCGACAGCGCGGGGAGGTAGAAGTCGGTTCCGGGAAGGGTCGGGAAGTCCGACTCGCAGAGGAGGTTGCCGGCGTCGGAGCCGTCCTCCAGGCTCCGCCGGTCGACGCAGATCTGGCCCGGCGTGCCCTGCGTGTACAGGTACGGAGTAGCCGGGTCGGGAGAGACCGCCATGGCGGGCGCCTGCGATGCCGTCCACTGGCGCAGGAGCGCGCCGCGACTGTCGAAGCGGAAGAAACGCGCCGTGCCGCTCCCGTCGCCGGCGAAGTCGTTCACATACACATCTCCCGACCGGGATGTGTCGATGTTGATGGCCAGGATGTCCGAGCCGAACAGACCGTTCCGGAACACGTCAGGCAGGTCGCTCGCCTGCGCGACCCCGAGCTGGCCGAACGAGTTCGATCCCCAGCACCACACGCGGTTGCCGGCGCCTTGGTCGGCCAGCGCACAGGTGTGGGCGCGGCCCGAGCTGATCTGCGAGACCCCGGTCAGCCCGTCCACGGCGACCGGCAGCGCCCGATCGATCGTGGTGCCGTCGCCGAGCTGGCCGACGTTGTTCGCACCCCAGCACATGACGGTCTGGTCCGCGAGGAGCGCGCACGTGTGGTCGCCGCCGGCCGAGATCGCGGTCGCCGTGCTGATGTCGGAGACCAGCTGCGGGTTCGGGGTCCCGGCGTCGAACGCACCCGTCCCCAGCTGGCCGCGGTCGTTCGCGCCCCAGCAGAAGACGAACCCAGTGTCGGTAAGGGCGCAGGAGTGCGAGCGCCCCGCGGCAACCGCGGTGAAGGTGAGCGTGGGGGAGGCGGAGGCGGTGCCCGGGGCGATGGCCACGAGGAGAGCGCTCGCAGCGATGGCGGAAAGTGCGGCTGCGAGCGAACGCCGTCCGGGGCGCGGCGAAGCGAGGCTACCCCGGATCTCACGTCCCCCCACGACCCCCCCCGCTCTCCCTCGGGCGCCGAGCTCCCTGCGAACCCCCGCTCGCATAGCGCCGAGACAGGCGTGATGTACACCCATCGGGCCGAACAATGCAAGGGGTACCGACCACCGCAGTCTGGCGATATCCGCCGACCTCGACGTCGTTCGGGTCGCACGAACCGCGTCGTCGATGCTGGTCAACCGAAGCACGACCCGGGGCGCGACCCGAAGTCCGGCGGAGACGGCCGTGTGCCCGGACCGAGGCCGGGGTTCAGCCGGCGTGATGCGGGGGCGTCGGGTCGGCGTGCACGGGCGCGGCGCGCAGTTGCGGCACGTCACCGGACGCGGCCTGGCGAACCGCCTGAACGATCCCGCGATACCCGGTGCACCGGCACAGGTTGCCCGAGAGCCCGATTCGAATCTCCTCCTCGGTGGGATCCGGGTTGGTGCGCAGGAGCGCGGTCGCCGAGACGAGCATCCCCGGCGTGCAGAACCCGCACTGCACGCCGAACTGCTGAAGGAACGCGCGTTGGAGCGGTCCGACCTCCTCGTCGCCGGCGAGGCCCTCGACGGTGGTGACGTCGCGACCCTGTGCCTGCAGCGCGAGATACGAGCACGAGTTCACCGGATCGCCGTCGAGCAGCATCATGCAGGCGCCGCACTCGGAATCGTCGCAGCCCTCCTTCGACCCGGTGAGGCCGATCTCCTCGCGCACGGCCTTCAGCAGGCTCACGTGCGGGACGAGCTCGACCGGATAGTCGGTGCCGTTCACGCGGAGCGTCGCAGCGACCTTCATCGTCGGCTCCTCAAGTCCGGCTCATGCCCGACTGGCTCGCGGGGATCGAGACGGTCCCACCGAGCGCGCGGGTGACCGCGGCGGCGATCGCGCGGCCCGCGATCACCTCCGCCATGGCCCGGCGGTAGTCGGCCGATCCGCGGACGTCGCTGATCGGCGTCGAGGCCGCCGCGGCCGCGGCTGCAGCGGTCGCGACGGCGTCCGCGCCGCCGTCGCTGCCGGCGAGCGCCGACTCGGCCTCGGGGACCCGCCGGATGGTCGGGGTGAGGGCCGTGATGGCGACGCGGGCGGCGGTGATCCGGTCGCCGTCGAACGTGACGAGGGCGGCCGCCCCGACCACCGCGATCTCCATCTGTCGGCGGTACTCGAGGCGGACATAGCTCGACCCCGTTCCGGATGCCGGCGCGGGCAGCTCGAGCGACACCAACAGCTCGTCGGGTCGCGCCGAGGTCCGGCCCGGACCGGTCCACAGCTCGTCGAGCGCGACGGAACGCTCGCCCGTCGGCGACCGCAGGATCGCGCTGGCGCCGAAGCACAGCAGGGGCGCGCCGGTGTCCATCGCGGGGGACGCGTTCATCACGTTGCCGCCGATCGTGCCCTGCGCGCGTGTGGCGTGGGAACCGACGATCGCCGACGCGTCCGCGATCGCCGCGTACCGCATGCGGACGTCCTCGTTCATCACGAGGTCGCGGTGCGTCACGAGCGCGCCGAGCCGGAGCCCCCCGTCGGACGCCTCGATCGCGTGCAGGCCGACGATCCGGTCGATCGCGACGATCGCCTCCGGCAGCGGCGCCTTCCCCTGCCGGGCGCCCACCACCAGGTCGGTACCGCCCGCCACGGGACGGGCGCCGCCGGCCATGGCCGACAGGGCATCGTCCACGGTGGTCGCCGACGTGAACGACCGCGTCATCCGGAGACTCCGGAGGACGCCGCCCACACGCGCTCCGGCGTCATCGGGAGCTGCCGCACGGGCTGACCGATCACCTTCGAGATCGCATTCGCGATCGCGCCGGCCGTGGGCACCTGGGGCGGCTCGCCGACGCCCTTCGACCCCCGCGGCCCGACCGAGTCGTACTCGATCCACGCGACGTCGATCTCCGGTGCGTCGGAACACGTGAGCAGCTTGTAGTCGAGCAGGTGCGGATTCCGCTGGCGGCCCTGCTCGTCGAGCATGGTGCCCTCCGACAGCGCGAGCCCGACCCCCATCACCACGCCGCCGAGCACCTGCCCGTCGGCGCCCGCGCGGTTCAGGATCCGGCCCGAGTCGTGCGCGGCCGCCACCTTCAGGACGCGGACGACGCCGGTGGCGCGGTCGACCTTCACATGCGCGGCCTGGGTGATGAGCTGCGGGGCCAGGAACGTCTCGTTGCCGAGCCGACCGACGCAGCCGCCCGTGTCTCCGGTCGGCGCCTCGGGGACCTCGCCCGAGCCCTTCCCGTGCACGGTGCCGATCTCCCCGACGAGGTCGGCGACCGCGACGAACCGGTCCGGCGAGCCCTTCACGCGCGCGACGCCCTCGGTGAGCTCGAGATCCTCGCGGTCCACCTCGAGCCGGTCGGCCGCGGCGTCCAGGAGCTGCTCGCGAACCTCCCTGGCGGCGGCGAGGATCGCCCGCCCGCTGTTGAACGTGGTCTGCGATCCGCACGAACCCATGTCCCACGGCGCGACGTCGGTGTCCTGATACAGGATGGAGACGTCGTTCGGATCGATGCCGAGCTCCTGTCCGACGAACATCGGCATCGCCATGACCGCGCCGCTGCCGTTTTCCTGCGCGCCGGTGACGATGGTCGCGCTCCCGTCGCCGTTCATCTGCACGTACGCCCCCGAGGGCGCCGCCATGCAGGGCCACCAGCCGACGGCGACGCCGATCGCCTCGTCGTCGGGCAGGGCGCGGCCGTAGCCGATCATCTCGACTGCCTTCTCGAGGGTGTCGCGTACACCGACCTTCTCGAACACCTGTCGCGTCGGGCCTTCGGCACCCTCCTCGATGAGCGTTCGGCGGCGGAGCTCCACGGGGTCCATCCCGATCGCGGCCGCCACCTCGTCCATGTGCTGCTCGAGCCCCCAGCACACCTGCGGCGCGGTCGGCGCGCGCACCGAGCCGGACGGCTGGTTGTTCGTGTAGTTGAGGTGCGCCTCGACGAAGACATGGTCGATGACGTACGGACCGCACGCGTGCATCGCTGCCATCTGCCCGAGGAACCCACCCTCGCCGCAGTACGCACCCTTGTCGAGCACGAGCTTCGCGCGCCGCGCGCCGATGCGCCCGTCGTGCGTCACGCCGGTCTCGAAGTCCATCGAGATGCCCTCGCGGCGCTGGGCGATCGCCGTGAACTCCTCCTCGCGCGAGAAGACGAGGCGCACCGGCCGCTGCGCGGCCCGCGCGAGCGCGGCAACCTGCGCCTCGAAGTGCAGGTCGCACTTCGCGCCGAATCCGCCGCCGAGGAGCGGCACGACGATGCGCACGTTCGCCTCGGGGATCGCGAGCGTCTGCGCGACGCCGGCCCGCGCGGCGTACGGCACCTGCGTCGACGACCAGATCGTGACCTTGTCGCCCTGCCACTGCGCCACGACCGCTCGCGGCTCGATCGGCACGCCCTGCGACGCGTCCGACTCGTAGTGGCTCTGCACGACCACCTCGGCGCCGGCCATCGCGGCGGCGGCGTCTCCCTTCTCGATGGTGTGGTAGGCCATCGTGTTGCCGTTCGCGACGATGTTCTCGTCCTTCCCGTAGGACTCGAGGTCGGGATGGACCAGCGGCGAGTCGTCGTCCATCGCCGCGACGAAGTCCGTCACGACGGGGAGCGGTTCGTACTCGACCTCGATGAGCCGGGCCGCCTCCGCCGCGATCTCCTCGGTGAGCGCGGCGACTCCGGCGACGATCTCGCCCTCGAAACGCACGACGTCTCTTGCGAACAGATACCGGTCCTGGACGAAGCCGCCGAAGCGGACGTCGGGCAGGTCGGCCTGCGTCACGACCGCGACGACGCCGGGGAGGGCCCTGGCCTTCGAGGTGTCGATCTTCAGGACCCTGGCGTGGGAGTGGTCCGCGTAGCGGAACTTCGCGTGCGCCATCCCGGTGAAGGTGAGGTCGGCGGTGTAGCGACCGGTGCCGGTCACCTTCTCCTTGCCGTCCTGGCGAACGAACCCCTTCGGCGTGGCTGCAACTGCGGCCATCAAGCCGTCCCTTCCGCAGGCTGCCGCATCCTATGAGATGCGGCTCAGTCCCAGAAACCCTCGTGCACCGCGCGGGCCTGCTCCCGAAGGTGCGGACCGCTGACCTCGACCTCATGCCGGCCTCGGGCGAACACCTCCCGGCAGGGCAGCGCCAGGGTCGGATTCCCGGGGTCGCCGCCGACGATGTCGCGCAGGTCGTCCTCGCTCAAGGCGAACACGACCCGTCGCACGTTGCCCCAGTAGATGGCGCCGGCGCACATGACGCATGGCTCGGTACTCGCGTACAGCGTGCAGCCCTGCAGGAACTCGGAGTTGAACCGCTGGCTCGCGATGCGCATCGCGTTCGTCTCGGCGTGGCCGGTGCAGTCGCGCTCCGTCACCACGGTGTTCTCGCTCTCGACCACGACGTTGCCGTCGGCGTCGGCCAGGAGCGCGCCGAACGGGTGATTCCCGTGCTCGCGCGCCTGCCGGGCCAGTTCGATGGCGGCAAGCAGATACCGATCCTCATTCGCCATCCGGGCATTCAAGCATCAGATCGCGGCGGAGCATCTGCACGTTGACGACCTCGATGGCCATGACGCCCCCACGGGTGGTCGAGCAGGTAGAGACGCGTCCTGCTCCGGGGGAGGATCCCGTGCTCGAGTCCCGATATCCCGAAGCCCACGATCAGGGGAACGAGCGGCAGGCCGTCGGAAAACGAGCATACCTTGGTCCAGCCCTTCGCCATCCGGATGTCGAAGACGATGCCGAGTACGTGAGCGTTGGCGTGAACTCGACGGTCGTGTAGGTCCCCGGGGCAAGTCTCCCGAGGCACGGTTGCCCCCCGGGTTCGGACGATCCGGGAGCTGGGACGCGGACGGCGGCAGTGTCACCGGCGCCGTGGAAGGGCGGGAGACGCCAGCTTGTCAATGCCGCATTGATCGCTCCAAGGGAGACGCCTGGGCAGACCCGTAGCACACCGGCCCCGGAAGGTTGACTTGCTTCCCGGGAGTCAGTCCCCTACCTTCGAGAGCCAAGAACCGAGGCGGGGGCGCAGTTGCTCGGGTGTCCAGGAAGATTCCGGGGAGGGTCGATGGGGTTCCGTCGTGATGGGCCACTTGGGAATTTGAACCCGAGGGAGGCCCTGCTCAGTGCCTCGGGCACAACGGTGGGGGCGGACGTCCTCGAAGGCCTCACGGCAACGGCAACCGCCAGTTCCTTTCGGGCCAGGCCCGAAGCTCCGGAGGGAATCGATCCATTCTTCTGGAGGCTCGACCCGGGCTCCCGCCTCGGCGTTCTCCTTCGGCCGGTACGTCGTGTGGGGCATGGCGATGCTCACTAGCGTCCGCTCGGTGATGCGTCGTGTATCGGTTGGAGCAGTGGTCGGCGCCGTATCCCTTCTGTTGCTCGCCACTCCCGCGTCCGCGGCGCCGGACTATGACGGCGACGGTTTCACTGCGGGCGACTGTGAGCCGCTCGATCCAGCCGTCCACCCGGGTGCGCTCGACGATCCGGACCTGGGGTTCGAAGACCTCGACTGTGACGGCGTGGACGGGGTGGCCGATGAAGCGTTCTTCGTGGCGACGACGGGGAGCGACGCCGGTGCCGGAACCAAGGACAACCCGTTCCGCACAATCTCCTTCGCGATCACGCAAGCCGTCGACGCGAATCGGGACGTGTATGTGGAAGCGGGCACGTACACGGAACATGTCGCTCTCGCCGACGGCGTTTCGGTGTTCGGCGGCTACCTCCCCGGAGGTGCGCGGGCCGCGAACGCGGTGACCACGATCGCCGGGTCTGCCGGGCAGCGTGAGACGGTGCTCGCGAGCGGAGCCATGGCCGTCGAACTCCAATTGCTGACCATCACGGGGCCGACGGTGACGGGTTCCGGGGAAAGCTCGTACGCGCTTCGTGCAACCGGCGGTTCGTTGCTCGCACTGAGGGCGGCGAAGGCGAGGGGTGGGGCCGCAGGGGACGGCGCACCCGGTGACTCGGGCGGGGACGGCGCCGGTGCCGCCAACGGCAGGTGCGGAGGTTACAGCGCCGGGGTCTGTGAGCAGCCGAACTTCTCGCATACGGGCGGAGCGGGCGGAGCGGGAGCGGGGGGCGTGGGGTTCACAGGGGGTGGCGGAGCCAGCGGCGTCCTCAATGCCAACGGAGTGACCGGTTCGCCCGGCGCGGGTCCGTCCCCCGGCGCCGGCGGCGTCGGCGGACAGCCGGGATTGGGCGAGTGCTCGTCGGATCCCAACAACATCGCGTACTGCGGCGGGCGCAACGGCGGTGACGGCGCGACGGGAGGCGACGGGACGCCCGGCACCGGTGCCACCTTCAGCGTCGATGCCGCAGGGGCGGCGTGGCTCAACGCTGCGTCATCATCGAGCGGTTCGATCGGATCCGACGGCTCGAGCGGCGGCGGAGGGGGTTCCGGCAGAAGCAGCTCCGGCGCCTGCTTCAGCGGAGCGGGAGGCGGTGGGGGCGGCAGCGGCACCGGCGGTTCGGGCGGCTCCGGCGGAGCCAACGGCGGCGGCTCTTTCGGGGTCTATCTCTCCGGTTCCTCGGTCGTCGTCGCGGGAGGCACCGCTCGTGGAGGAGCCGCAGGCGATGGCGGCGCGGGCGGCGCGGGCGGGCTCGGCGGGATCGGCGGATCCGGCGGCGCCGGGCAGATCGCGAACGCAGCCGGCTGTTACAGCGGTGGCGCGGGCGGCAAGGGGGGGAATGGGGGCCAAGGCGGCGGAGGAGGAGGCGGTGCCGGTGGCCCGAGCGTGGGAATCTTCGCGACCGCGGACTCGAACTTCGCGGTACACGCCGACGCCACGCTTGCAGGCGGTGCGGGTGGCGCGGCGGGCCTCCCGGGC
>DATLUW010000898.1:0-2232 GCA_035577825.1 Actinomycetota bacterium
CTCGACGTCTCGCTCTATCGAACCCTCATGGTGTTCGGCGGGATCGGGACGATCCTCACGGCGGGCTACCTGCTGTGGACCGTCCAGCGCCTGAACATGGGCGTCCTGCCCGAGCGGTGGGGCCAGGTCGCGCTGGCCGACACCTCGCGCGGCGAATGGGTCGCGTGGGCGCCGCTCGTGCTCCTGATCGTGGTGCTCGGCCTCGTGCCCTCGCTGGTGTTCAACATCACGAACGACGCCGTCACGGCGATCAGCCGGCTGTTCGGGGGCGGGTGATGCGGGCGTGAACATCGACTTCCACGCCATCCTCCCCGAGCTGATCATGACGGGCACCATCCTGCTGGTGCTGCTGTTCGACGCGTTCCTGTCCGAGGGGCGCAAGCAGGTCACGATGGTGGTCGGGCTGCTCGGCTCGATCGGCGCGCTGATCGCGACGCTCACGCTGATCGGGGAGCACCGCTCGACGTTCGGCGGGATGTTCGTCGTCGACCCGTTCTCGGTGCTGTTCGACGTGTTCTTCTGCGTCTCGGCGATCGTGGTGCTGGGGCTCTCGCTGCGGTACATGCAGGACGGGCGGTACTACCAGGGCGAGTATTACGTGCTCCTGCTGTCGGCGTTCCTCGGCTGCCTGACGATGCCGTCCTCGCGCGACCTGATCATGCTGTTCATCTCGCTCGAGCTGGTGTCCGCGCCGGGGTTCCTGATCGCGGCCTTCCGCAAGACCGACCCCAAGTCGAACGAGGCCGGCCTCAAGTACTTCCTGATCGGCGTGCTGTCGTCCGCCGTGATGCTCTACGGGATGTCGCTGATCTTCGGCGTGACCGGGACGACGCGGCTCGACGGCATCGCCACCGCGCTGGCCGGGAAGGCCGGGGACCTGAACATCACGCTCGCGGCCATCGTGCTGGTGGTGGCGGGGTTCGCGTTCAAGGTGTCGAGCGTTCCGTTCCACTTCTGGGCGCCGGACACGTACGAGGGCGCGCCGATGCCGGTGGCGGCGTTCCTGTCGGTGCCGTCGAAGGCCGCCGGCTTCGCCGGCCTGCTCCAGCTGATGTTCGTGGCGTTCCTGCCGAAGGCCGACTTCTGGGCGCCGATCTTCGCGGTGCTCTCGATCCTCACGATGACGCTCGGGAACCTCGTCGCCCTGCGGCAGAAGCAGATGGTGCGGCTGCTCGCGTACTCGAGCGTGGCGCAGGCCGGGTACATCCTGCTGCCGTTCGCGCTCGTCACGGTGGGGGACCCGAGCTCGAACCACGCTGCCTTCTCCTCGGCCGTGCTGTACATCCTCGTCTACGGCGTGATGTCGCTGGGGGCGTTCGCCGTGGTGATCGGGATGGCGAAGGAGGCGCCGGGGGCCCTCATCGAGGACTACGCGGGCATGATCCACCGCGCGCCGGTGCTGGCCGTCGCCATGACCACGTTCATGGTGTCGCTGGGCGGCGTGCCCCCGACCGCCGGGTTCTGGGCGAAGTTCACGATCTTCACGGCGGCGATCGGGCGCGGCGGGCTGGGGCCCTGGCTCGCGGGGATCATGGTGGTGAACTCCGTGATCTCCCTCGGGTACTACCTGACGGTGGCCCGGACGATGGTGCTCACCCCCGCGGTCGACGAGCGCCGCGCCCGCGTTCCGGGGATCATCGGCGCGCTCGCCCTGCTCGGGCTGCTCGTGATCATCGCGGTCGGGATCTACCCCGACCTGTTCGCCCGGTTCCCCCAGGGCGCCACGCTGCTCGGCCCCTGACCGGCCGAAACTCGCAGCAGATTCTCAACCGCCCGGGCGCCTCCCGAGGTATGGCAACGCGGGACCGATGGGATACTTGGGGAGCGAAGGGGAGTAGCCCAGGCCGGTCGGCCGTCAACACGGAGCTTCGCGGATCGAGGCTCCCGGCCCCGGCGGGATGAACACCCCGGCAAGACCTTCGCAGGGTTCGACCCTGGCGAGGGTCTTGTTCGCAAAGGAGGTCCGACACGATGACCGGGATCAACAGGTTCAAGACCTGGATCCTCATCGCCGCCCTCGGCGGCCTGTTCGTCGGGATCGGGGCGCTGCTCGGCGGGGTCCGGGGTGCGTCCATCATGCTGGTGGTCGCGCTGGTGTTCAACTTCTCCATGTACTGGTTCTCCGATCGCATCGCGATCGCGGCCAGCCGCTCGAAGCCCGTCACCGAGCGCGAGGCCCCCGAGCTGTACTCGATCGTCCGCGAGCTGACGTCGGCGCGGAGCATGCCGATG
>DATLUW010000899.1:0-3068 GCA_035577825.1 Actinomycetota bacterium
TCTACAAGATCCCGCTGCTGCTCGTGATCAGCGATCGCGGCCACCTCGGCGAACGCGACCCCTGGCAGACCGAGGGAGGCAAGTTCACTCGGCGTGTCCTCGACGCACTGAACATCCAGCACGACGAGCTCCACGCGCCGGAGGAGGTCGAACCCAGGCTGCAGCGCGCCATGACGCTCGCCCAGTCGTCGCTCTCGCCCGTCGCCGTGCTTCTCGAGCGCGAGCTGATGTGGGAGGAACCCGCGTCGTGAAGCGCGTCGACGCACTCCAGGCGATCTACGACGACATCGCCGACTGCGCGGTGGTCACGATCATGGGCGCCGTCGCCGTCGAGCTGTACTCGCTCGGCCACCGCCCGAACTTCTTCTACCTCGAACACGCCATGGGCCTGGCGTCGTCGATGGGGCTCGGCGTGGCGCTCGCCCAGCCCGACCGCCCGGTCGTCGTGATCGACGGGGACGGTTCGCTGCTGATGAACCTCGGCACGCTCACGACGATCGCCCGCTACGCGCCGGGGAACCTGACCCACATCGTGTTCGACAACGAGTCGCTGCTCTCCGTGGGCGGGTTCCCGACGGCAACGTCGACCGGCTCCGATCTGGCGGCGATCGCGCGCGGGGCCGGCATCGAACGGTCGCGGCTCGTCACCGAGCTCGAGGAATTCACGGCCGCCGCGCGGGAGGACCTCGCGTGCGGAGAGGTGTCCTGCCTGGTCGCCAAGGTCGAGGACGTCGGACCGGCGTCGTTCCACATGGACCTGCACCTGCTGGAGAACCGGTTCGAGTTCGCCCGGGCCCTGCGTGACGGCGAACCCGGCGACACCGAGCCGCCGCGGCCGGCGCCCCGCCTGGCCGGCGTGCAGACCGAACACCCGACCGTCGCCGCGCCCGCCCACCCCGAGCCGGGCCCGGACACCTCCGCATCCACCTAGGAACGAAAGGACCCCACGACATGACCGCAGAAGCCCTGACCGGGTTCCTCGACGCACTGGCCGACGGTTCGATCGAGGTCGTCGACCTCACGCAGCCGCTGTCCGACCAGACGCCGCTCATCCAGCTGCCGCCGCCGTTCGCGAACACGCCCGGCTGGACCATGCACGAGATCAGCCGGTACGACGAACGCGGGCCGGCCTGGTACTGGAACTCGTTCGAGGGCGGCGAGCACATGGGGACGCACTTCGACGCGCCGATCCACTGGATCAGCGGGCAGACGCTCGACGACGTCTCGCAGGTCCCGCCCAGGAACCTCGTCGGGCCCGCGGTCGTGCTCGACCTCACCGCCCGGGTGGCGGCCGACCCCGACTTCCTGCTCTCGATCGACGACGTGAAGGCGTTCGAACGGTTGCACGGGCCGCTCCCGCAGGGCGGCTGGCTGCTGTACCGGACCGGCTGGGACGCCCGGGCCCACGACCAGGCCGCGTTCCTCAACGCGAACGACACCGGCCCGCACACGCCCGGGATCAGCATCGACTGCGCGAAGTGGCTGGCCGAGGAGGCGCCGATCGTCGGCGTCGGCGTCGAGACGGTCGGCACGGACGCGGGCGCGGCGCACTCGTTCGACCCGCCCTTCCCCTGCCACTCGTTCCTGCTCGGCGCCAACAAGTACGGCCTCACCCAGCTGGCCAACCTGTCGCGGCTCCCACCCACCGGCGCGGTGCTGATCGTCGCGCCGCTCAAGATCGTGAACGGCTCCGGAAGCCCCTGCCGCGCCCTGGCGCTCGTTCCGCGGTAGCCGCGAGATGCCCACCGAGGTCCTCTTCCGGCGCGCCACGGCGGGCGACCTCCGCGACTGCCACGACGTGATGTGGCGGTCGGTCACGGAGTTCGGCGTCCGGAACGGCACCGCCCTGCAGGGAACCGCCGACGACTGGTGGGCCGGCATGGCGGGCCTGCACGGGTTCCTCGCGGCGAACGCGGCCGAATGGTGGGTGGCCGAGGAAGGCGGGGATGTCGTCGGGTTCGCCCGGTCGATCGAACGCGAGGGACTGTTCGAGCTGACGGAGTTCTTCGTGCTGCCCGGCCGGCAGGCGGCCGGTCTCGGGCGCCAGCTGCTCGACCGGTCGTTCCCGCTCGGCCGCGGCGACGTGCGCTCGATCATCGCGACGACCGACGTGCGGGCGCTGCGCCGCTACTACGCGGCGGGGTGCGTGCCGCGGTTCCCGATGCTGACCTTCACGGGAACGCCGACGTCTGGGCTGCCCGATGGCGATCTGACCCCGCAGCCGATCGACGCCGAGCGCGATCTCGAGGCCGTCCGGCTGGTCGACCGGTTCGTGCTGGAGCACGCGCGCGGCGACGCGGAGCTCCGCTGGCTGCTTGAGGGAAGGGAGGGGTTCCTGTACCTGCGCAACGGCGAACCTGCCGGGTTCGCGTTCGTGGGCGAGGGCGGCACCGGCCCGATCGCCGCCCTCGACCCCGGCGACCTCCCCGACATCCTGCTGCACGTCGAGGGCCGGGCCGCCGCGCGGGGATTCGGGTCGATCGAGCTCCAGGTCCCCGGTCCGAACGAGGTCGCCGCGCGTCACCTGCTCGCCCGTGGGTTCCGCGTCGACCCCTGGATCAACCTGCTGATGTCGAATCGCGAGTTCGGCCGCTTCGACCGCGTGCTGCCCTTCGGCCCCCCGCTGTTCCTGTAGCGATCGCGTCCCGCCGGTGATCGACGACTCGAAACGGCGCGGACGGGCAGCGGGATGAACGCCGTCGCGCTGATCCTCGCCCTGCTGGCGGCGCTCGGCTACGGCTCGTCCGACTTCGCGGCCGGGATCGGCGGGCGGAGGACGTCGGTCGGCGGCGTCGTCCTCGCCCAGCAGCCCGTCGCGGCGCTGGCGACCCTGGTCGTCTGGGCGCTGTCCGGGCCCTCGTCGCCGACGGCTGCCGCGCTGACGTGGGGCGCCCTGAGCGGTCTGGGGAACGGCTTCGGAACCATCGCCCTCTACCGCGGGCTCGCGGTGGCGCGGATGAGCGTGGTGGCGTCGCTGTCCGCAGTCCTCGCCGCCGTCATCCCCGCCGGCGTCGGGATCGCGCTGGGCGACCGGCTGTCCGTACCTGAGGCGACGGGCCTCGTCCTGG
>DATLUW010000900.1:0-7134 GCA_035577825.1 Actinomycetota bacterium
GGCGTGGGCGGCCGGGGATCGGGCCGGCGCCGTCACGGCGCTCGCCGACGACGTCGTGGACGCGTTCGTGGTCGAGGGCTCGCCCGCCGCGTGCCGGGCCCGCCTCGCCGACTACGAAGAAGCCGGTGTCACGACGGTCGCGCTGATGCACCTGTCGGCCGCGCCGACCCCGGCCGAACGGGCACAGGACATCCGCTCACAATTGCGCTCACTGGCCCCGGGGGCCCATCCACGAGGTGCGAACGCGGCCCCAGCCGGAGGCGTCCGGAGCCGGACCGGCGAAGCGTCGCTCTGATCCGCTCGCGCGATGCCGGGGCGGCCGGCGCCCGTAATGGATCGGTAACGGCCACGGGTCATGCTGCCGGACGACCAGGGAGGTGCGACGTGAGCGAGCTCGAGGATTTCCGGGACCGGTTCCTGCCCGTTCTCGAACTTCCGCTCGTACGACTTGGAGATCCTGACGGCGGACGCCAGGGGCGACCTCGCTTCCACGGTCGCGATCGAACGCCACGTCACCTCGATCAGCAACCGCCCGGCCAAGCCCCACGCCCTCCGCGTCACTCAGATCTACCGCCGCGAGGACGGCGACTGGAAGGTCGTCCACCGCCACGGCGACGGGAACATCACGCAGCTCCCCACCGACGGCGAACCGCCGCAGCCGGACTCCCCGTAGCCCTTTCGGCCCGGGCCGGCGCTCAGTGCTCGCAGTGGACGACCGGACCGGAGCCGCCGCCCTGTGCGCAGGTGTCCGTGTCCGCGCCCCCGTCCAGGTGGTCGTCGCCGTCGCCGCCCAGCAGGACGTCGTTCCCCGACAGCCCGGCCAGCACGTCGTCTCCGGCTCCACCGGTCAGGCGGTTCGGACCATCCGACCCCGTGAGGTGGTCGCCGGCGGGTGACCCGAGGAGGTTCTCCATCTGGCTCAGCTGATCGGGGCCCTGCCCGTGCACGGCGCCCGAGCTCAGGCTCCCCGTGATCGCCGTCGTCGACGACGAGTAGCTTGCGGTGTCGACGCCGGGCCCGCCCCGGACCGAGTCGACGCCCGGTCCCGGGACCAGCAGGTCGTTCCCTCCGGCGCCCAGGAGGATGTCGTTCCCGAGGCCCCCCACCAGATGGTTGTCGCTCGCGCTCCCGCTGATGGTGTCGTTTCCGATGCCGCCGATGACGACCTCCACGTCCGTCCGGATGTCGTCGACGCCCTGCGAGGGATCACCGGCGACGCGGTCGTTGGCGTGGTCGTCGATCGAGAGCACCAGGTCCCCCGAGGGCCCGTCCTCCACCACGGTGTCCACTCCCGGACCCCCATGGAACACGTCCGAGCCGTCCTGCGTCTGGCCCGGGGAGCCCCCGTCGAGCACGTCCTTGCCCCCGAGCCCGCTCAGCACGTCGTCGCCGGCCATCCCGAAGATGTGGTCAGGCCGGGAACGGCCGGTGAGGTGATCGCCGAACCCCGATCCGATCAGGACCTCGATGTCGGAGCCGACGTTGTCGCCCTCGCCCGGCTGGCCGTCGTTCGCCACGTCGTCTAGCGAGACGTCGACCCCGGGGGGCGAGAAGTGGTCCTCGTAGGTCATGGTGTCCCGTCCGGTGCCGCCGTGGACTTCGTCGGCGCCGTTCGGGGAGCTGCGCAACGTGTCCGGCCCGGCACCTCCCCGCAGGACGTTGTGACCGGCGCGGCCCTCGAGCTCCTGGTGCCCCGCGGTTCCCACCAGGACGTCGTTCCCCGGCCCACCCACGATGTGTTCGACGGAGCCCACGTCGTCGCCCTCGCAGGAAGGCCCGGGACACGAGGTGCCGTCGTCCGGCACGCCGTTGAGCGAAACCGACACACCGGCGCTCACCGTGCTGAAGTCCATGATGTCGGCGCCGAAGTTGCCCTCGTAGGTGTCCGCGCCCGCCGGGGCGTCCTGGTCGGCGAAGATCTGGTCGTCGCCGTCTCCCCCGGACACGGTGTCCGAGCCGCCCCTCCCCGTGAGGAACATGGGCGAGAGCATCGCCTGCGCGTTGCGAACGCCGGTCCCCTGCCCGCTCAGCTCGTCGTCGCCGGTCCCCCCGAGCAGCGACACCCGGGCCAGGACCCCGTGGACGGTCAGGTCCGGATCCGGGGTCGCACCGTCGGTCTGGCCGTTCATGTTGACCTCGGTGACGACTTCGAACGTCTTCGGGATGAGCCTCCGGCCCGAGGTGATCACGGCACCCCCGTTCCCGGCACGGATGAGCAACAGGTTCTGGTTGGCGATGTTCGCCTGCAGATCGAACTCGATTTCCGGCGACCCGTCCGGCTCCGCGCCGAGCCCGGGCCCGAGCGGGCCGTTCCCGAGCTCGATGGCGAGCGTCGCCGCGTTCGGGAGCTGCCCGATGTTCACCCCGTCGATGTTCGTCACGGTCGCGTGCGAGGGCGTGGTTCCGCAGATGGCGTCGTCGACCAGGAGGTCGCCCGCGCCGTTCCGCGTGATGGTGACGACCGACACCGCGAACCCCGGGGACACGACGGCGACGTGGTTCACCGAATCGAACGAGCACGTGGTCGCGCCGGTTTGCTTCGGGTGAACTTCCGGGGAAGCGAGCGCCGACACGGGGAGCGACAGCGTCACCGCCACCACCATGGCGGGCATGATTCGGGTGATTGCCCGGCCCCCGTTCGAATTCACAGGCATCCCGCCCCAAAGTAGAACGCCCCCTCCACGGGGCCGTCAAGACGTGCCGCCCGCCGTGCGGCTCGGCACGCTACCTCAGCGTGTTTGGTCAATCGCTGGCTGAGATCTGGACCGTGGCGAGGGTCGGCGTCCCCATGGCCGCGCCGCCCGCCGGCGACGACAGCCGGACGGTGAACGTCTCGGCCGGCTCGCGCCTGGTGTCGTTGAGGATGGGCACCGTGAAGGTCCGCGAGGATTGGCCGTCCGCGAACGCGAGCGTGCCCGACCGCGCCGTGTAGTCCGCCCCCGCCTTCGCGCTCCCGTTGGCGGTGGCATACCCGACCGAAACCGCGCCGTCCGTGCCGCCGACCCGCACGACGTGGATCGTGACCGCGGCGCCCTCGTGCGCATCGAAGACCGAGTCCCCGAACTGCACTCCGCCGGCCCCGGCGACGTCGACCGACTCGGAGAACTCCGACGTGTTGCCCGTCGGATCCACCGCCGTCGCCGACACGACGTTCCCGGCGACCATGGGGAAGGTGCCGACCACCTCGGCGTCACCGCCCGCGTCCGTGAACGCCGTGGTCATCCCCAGGAACACCGCGCCCTCCCCGTTGCCCTGCGGGTTCGCCTCGTCGCTCGCGTACACGTCGATGGCGAATCGGGTGTTGGGGGTCGAGTTGATCGATCCCGTGATGCTGGTTCCCCGCGCGGAGCTCGTTGCGGAGGCGATCACGGGGAAGTTCTGGAATCCGTTGGGTCCGGTGTCGGAATCCCCGGGATCGTTCGGTGTGATGTCGGCGCCGCAGGTGCAGTCGGCCAGGTTGATCCCGAACTGGCCGCTGTCGTGGATGGAGATCCCCCGCACCGAGACGTTGGCGGTGGTGGCGTCCGATCCGACGAGCACGCCGTACCGGCTGCTGTACGCGATGACGTTGCCGGCGCCGGGCGACACCCGGCCGACGACGTCGTCGTGGACGGGATCCCCCGCGATCGGCGTTCGTCCCGATCCGGTTCCCCTGGATCACCGGGCCGAGCGAGTCGTCGATCGAGATGGCGACGGAATCGTTGCCCGAGATGACGTTGCGCTCCGGCACCACCACCGGGACACGCTTGGCGGCGTTGAAGTCCGGGTCGGTGGTCCCGTCGATGGTCAGGGTCTCGGTGACCGCCGGCAGCTCGGAGAGCGGCGAGATGACGTGCGGCGCCGCGCCCGGAAGATCGAACTCGATCCGGTCGGGGCCGGGCGTGGCGTTCGCCTTCGTGATGGCATTCCGAAGCGTGTGAGCGCCCTGGTCGGCCGTCGACGTCACGAGCAGGACCGGATTGGCGAACGCGGAGGGCGCGAGGAGGGAGGTCGAGGCGGCGACGAACACCATCGCGGCGATCACCGATCCCGCTCTGCCGCGCATCACATTCCCCTGGAAGATGGCGTCGGCGAGTGGAAGTCACGGCCATCGACCGCGCTCACCGGTTCGGCTGACAAACACTGTCCCGACCAGGCATCATGTTCCTCTCAGGGGGGTAACCGTTGGACCGCGCCGACACACCAACCCAATCTGCACCGGAGTGGCCGTTCGGGCTCGAGCGGATGCGGCTGCGGTTTCGCGACGATGCCCTCGAGGCCGAGTTCCGCGAGGACCGGTTCCTGCACAACATCGGGAACATCCGGTTCGCCTACCTGGCGGGGATCGCCCTGTGGATCGTGTGGGGGCTGCTCCTCCAGCCACACATCCTCGCCCTGGCCGACCGCCGGCTCGACACGGTCATGCGGTACGGCGTGTTCATCCCGCTGCTCGTCATCGGCTTCGGGCTGACGTTCACACCGCTCTACCGGCGCCTGTGGCAGTCCATGACGGTCGTGATCGCCGCGCTCACGCTCGTGCTGTGGGTGTACTACGCCTCGAACATCCTCACGCTGCCCGCCGAGTACGGCTACGTCGGCATCATCCTCATCACGGCGTTCACCTACACCCTGCTGCGGCTGCGGTTCATCCTGGTCGAACTGGTCACGGTGATCGGCATCGCCGCGTACCTCCCCTACGCGTACACGGCCAAGTACATCGTCGAGGTGAGCCAGCTCATCGCGGCCTTCTTCCTGCTCTCGTTCGGGGTCCTGGGCTCCGTTGCGGCGTTTCGGATGGAACGAGCGGCCCGCAAGGTCTTCCTGCGCGAACGCGAGCTCGAACAGGAGCGGCAGCGATCAGACGGTCTGCTGCTGAACATCCTGCCGCAGGCCGTGATCGACCAGCTCAAGAGCTCCCCCGACGGGCGGGTGGCGCAGGCGTTCGACCAGGTGACCGTGGTGTTCGCCGATGCGGTCGGATCCACCGAGCAGGCCGCGCAGTGCACGGCCGAACAGTTCGCTGAGGCCCTCGACGACCTGTTCAGCCGGTTCGACGAGATCGCCGACCGGCACCGCCTCGAGAAGATCAAGACCATCGGCGACGCGTACATGGCCGTGGCCGGGGCGCCCGTTCCGAGGGCGAACCACCGCGCAGCCGCCCTGTCGATGGCGCTCGATATCCTGCAAGAGGCGGGCGAGGTCCGGTGGCCATCCGGCGACCAAATCGTCGTCCGGGTGGGGGTCGCCACCGGGCCGGCCCTGGCCGGGATCATCGGACACCGGAAGTTCGCCTACGACCTGTGGGGCGACACCGTGAACCTCGCCAGCAGGCTCCAGGAGGCAGCCGAACCGGGCCAGGCCCTGGTCTCCGAGCCGACTGCCGACCACCTCGACTACTCCTGCGAGTTCGGGCCGACGATCGTCGTGGACCTCGAGGGCAAGGGACCGACCGCCGCCCGCGTCTTGCTCGGCCGCCGCGCCGACGCTCCGATGCCGTCGGAGGCCTGACGCAGCGATGAGGAAGGTCCTGCTGCTCGCCGTGTGCCTGGCCACGCTCATGGCGGCCTGCGGCACCACCGGGGGCCCCACCCCGCGCGGAGGCCGGGGGGGCACGATCGTCGTCGGCGTGTCCGGCGCGTTCACCGAGAACCAGCTCGTGGCCGAGATGTACGCGCAGGTCCTCGAAAACGCCGGCTACCGCGTCGAGCGGCAGTTCGACCTGCGTTCCCGCGAACTGTCCCAGAACGCCCTGGAGTCCGGCCAGATCGACCTGAAGCCCGAGTACCTGTCGTCGCTGCTCCTGTTCCTCGATCCGAACGCCGATACCTCCGAGCTCCCCGACGTCGTCGCAGAGGAGGACGCCGGGCTGCTGCATTCGAAGGGGATCACCGTGCTCACGCCGTCGCAGGCCCACGACACCAACGAGTTCGTGGCGAACGCGCAGACGGCCCGGCGGTTTCACCTGACGACGATGAGCTCGCTGGCACCCGTCGCGGGGCAGCTGAGGTTCGGCGGCCCGCCGGAGTGCCCGCAGCGCCTCAACTGCCTCCTCGGCCTGGACAAGGTGTACGGGATCCTGTTCGACGACTTCCTGCCGCTGGACGTCGGCGGCCCGCAGACCATCAAGGCGCTCGAGGACAACCAGGTCCAGGTCGGGCTGCTGTTCTCCACAGACCCGAGCATCCGCGAGAACGGGTTCGTCCCGCTCGTCGACGACCGCCACCTCCAGAACGCCGAGAACATCACCCCCGTGATCCGCTCGGCCGTGCTGAACGACCGGATCCGCGCCCTGCTCGACGGCGTGAGCTCGAAGCTCACCACCGGGAACGTGACCGCGATGGTCGGCCACATCGTCCACGGCGAGGACCTCCCCCAGACCGCCCGGAGCTTCCTGATCGAACACGGCCTGCTGTAGCCGGCCCCTTACTGCTCAGCCGACCCGGCGGAGAATCACCGCGAGGGGGGAACCCTCAATCCAGGGAGCTGTCCGATGCGCCTTCACCCGCGTCTCACGCTCCTGCTCGAATTCGCCGTCGTCGTGGTCACCGGACCGTCGGCGAGCGCCGTCGGCGTGACCGCTTCGTTCGCCGGTTCCACGCTCACGATCGCCGGGGACGCCGGCGGTGGGACCGTCCCCGTCGTCCGAGATCTCGCTGGCACGATCCACGTGTTCCTCGGACCGAACGAGGTCGCGGTGTCCGGCGGGCCCGCGACGGTCACCAACACGGACTTCGTCACCGAACAGCTGCAGCCGGCCGACGACTTCACGAGCGACATGAGCCAGGGCCCGTTCGCTCCGGGCGTCACGGTGCCGATCCGGTTCAACGGCGGATTCGTCGACGTGATTCGGGGCGGCGGCGGGGCCGACGCGATCCAGGGCGGCTTGGGGCCCGACCGCATGCTCGGCGGGGGTTCGGACGACACGATCGTCGGCGTCGACGGGACCTCCGGGAACGACGTGGTGAACGGCCAGGCCGGACACGACTACTGCAACGGCGACCCCGGCGACACGGTCACGAAGTGCGAGGAGCCGTTCCCTTCCCGCGACCTGCCGAGGTGACCCGAGCCCTCGTTCAGGATTCGCAGCCGGTCACCGATGCGAACCCGCCCGAGCGAAACCCGCCCATGGTCAGTCCTCGCAGTTCTTGATCGAAC
>DATLUW010000901.1:0-3892 GCA_035577825.1 Actinomycetota bacterium
CCACCTTCCCGCCCTTCGACCGGCCGATCGCGTACGCGACATCGTCTCCCGTTCCCACGTTGACCGTGACCTTGCCGTCGCCGCCGAACCCGTGGTCCAGCGTGCCGTTGGGGTGGTACCGCGCCGCCGCCAAGCGATCGCTCGCGCTGCCCGCGACGGTGATCGACCCGTCCTTCGCAACGAACACGCCGCGGATGTGGTCCTCGCCGGCGGTGAAGTCGGTCTCGACCCGCCCTTCGTTGCCGAACGAATGGTCGAGTGCGCCGTTGACCGTGTACCGGGCGAGCGCGAACACGCTGTCGTTCGAGGAACGCTGCACGTCCCCGGCCACCACGAGCTTCCCGTCGGATTGCAGCGCCGCCGCGTTCACGTACGCGGCCCCGTCGGGGAACGCCGTGGTGACCTGACCGTCTCCGCCGCCGTAGGAGGGGTCGAGATCACCGGGGTTCGCCGACGCGCCGATGGGCATCGCGACGAGCACGAGGACGGCGAGCAAGGAAACGACGGCGACGCGGAACCACCGAACGGTCATGGCGAACCCCCTCCCCGAGGAACGCTCAGCAGACCATGCGCGGCGCGTATCCCGCAACCGGCGCGTGGACCTAGTCGAGCGTCAGGTCGACGACCAGGTCATCGCCGCCGACTTCGACCTCGCGTTCGACGCGGTCGGTCTTCGGGGCGAACGACACGAGGCGCCACGTGCCGGGCACCGGGTAGAGGGTGAACCGCCCGTCCTCGCCGGTGCGGACCTCCGCCTGGAAGTCCCCGCCGGCGTTCCGCAGCTGCACGTACGCGCCCTCTGCGGGCGCCGAGTCCCTCGACACGGTTCCGGTCAGCCTCGCCATCGCATCTCCGTTCTCGCGACCAATGGTCAGCGGACCAACCTTACCGTTCGATTCACGCGTCGCTCGCCTCCGCGGCGTCGGACGATCCGCCGTCGGACGAACCTGAGTCCGCGGCGTCGGGGGAACTCGATCCCGCGGCGCCGCCGTTGCCCGAGGCGGCCGCGGCCTGCTTCTGCTTCTCCTCGTCGAGCAGCACGCGGCGGAGCACCTTGCCCACCAGCGTCTCCGGCAGCGAATCGCGGAACTCGATCTGCTTCGGCACTCGGTACCCGGTCAGGTCGCCGCGGCTCCACTTGATGATCTCCTCGGGCGTGGCGGTCTCGCCCTTGCGGAGCACGACGAACGCCTTCACGGCCTCGCCGGTCGTCGCGTCCGGAACGCCCACCACCGCGACCTTCTCGATCTTCGGGTTGCGGTACAGGACCTGTTCGATGTCCGTGGGGTACACGTTGAACCCGGAGACGATGATCATCTCCTTCTTGCGGTCGACGATCTTGAACCAGCCCGTCTCGTCGAGCACCCCGATGTCGCCCGTGTACAGCCAGCGCCCGCCGTTCTCCTCCTTGATCATCCCGGCGGTCTCCTCGGGCTTGTTCCAATAGCCGAGCATCACCTGCGGGCCGCTGACCGCGAGCTCGCCGGGCTCGCCGAGCGGGACCTCCTTGGTGGCGTCGTCGAGGTCCACCAGCTTGCAGTCGGTGTCGGGGATCGGAATCCCGATGTACCCCTCGCGCCGCTCGCCGACGATCGGGTTGGCGTGCGTGATCGGCGAGGTCTCCGTCAGCCCGTAGCCCTCGACCACCCTCGAGCCGGTCAGCCCTTCGAACTTCTCGGCCACCGCGAGGGGCAGGGCGGCCGCGCCCGAGAAGCACGCCGTGATCGAGGTGATGTCGTAGCGCTTCGTCTCCTCCGCCTCGTTCAGCGCGATGTACAGACGGGGCACGCCGGGGAACATCGTCGGGCGCTCCTTCTGGATGGCCTTCAGCGTGTCCCCGAGGACGAACCGCGGCAGCAGCACGAGCTTCCCGGCCTTGAGGATTCCGATGTTCATGCACACGGTCATGCCGTAGGAGTGGAAGAACGGCAGCACGCACATCAACGAGTCGGTGCCGTCGCCGAGCTGCGGGAACCACGACGCGCCCTGCATGGCGTTCGACACGAGGTTGAAGTGCGAGAGCATCGCGCCCTTCGACAGGCCGGTCGTGCCGCCCGTGTAGATGAACCCGGCCGGATCGTTCTTCGCGTTCACCTCGGCGACCGGAGGCGGCGTGCCGGCGGATGTCATGACCTTCTTCCACCACTTCACCGGCGCGTCCTTCGGGACCGGCGGCCAGGGGTGGCCCTCGTGCTTCGCCTCCTTCTTCAGCTTCATGGGGGCGAGCATGTTGACCGGGAACTTCATGTAGTCCGTGACGCTCGTGACCACGGTCTCCCGGGGCCGGTAGTCCTGCTCAATGTTCTTGAGGTTGGGCCACAGCGAGTCGAGGACGACGACCACCTCGGCGCTACAGTCGTTCAGCTGGTGGCTGAGCTCGCGGGCGGTGTACAGCGGGTTGTTGCCGACGATGACCCCGCCGATCCGCACGGTCGCGTAGTACGCGATCACGTACTGCGGGCAGTTCGGCAGGATGAGCGCGACCCGGTCGCCCTTCTTCACGCCGAGCTTCACGAGCGCGGCCGAGAACTTCTCCGTTTCGGCCTTCAGCTGCGCGTAGGTCAGCGTCTTGCCGCCGGGGACCGACCACACCACTGCCGGAGCATTCGGATGGCGGTCGGCGGACTCCGACAGCAGCGAGAACAGATTCTTCTCCGGGTAGGGCTCGAGCGTGTGCGGGACGCCCTCAGGGTAGTTCGCGAACCAGGGCCGATGGTCGGTCATGGGAGTCTCCCTCGGGTGCTGGGGCCGCATCATTGCAGGTCAGCCGCCGGGGTGGGAAACGGCAGGACGCCGGCTCGCCGGATCGGGGATGCATCGGTTCCCGCCTCCGTTAGGGTTGCTGGCCGCCGGACTCGGGAGTGGATTGCGTGGGCTGGGCCGACACATTGATCGAACAGGCGCGCGAGGCGCTGCCGCAGGTCGAGGGCACGCTGTGGGTCGACGGGCTCCGCGAGCCGGTCGAGGTCGTGCGCGACCGGTGGGGCGTCCCGCACGTGTACGCGTCCTCGCTCCACGACGTGTTCCTCGCGCAGGGGTTCGTGATGGGGCAGGAACGCGCGTTCCAGACGGACTTCGTGATCCGGCTCGCCACCGGACGGCTGTCGGAGCTGATCGGGGGGTTCGCGGTGCCGCTGGACCGGTTCTTCCGGACGATCGGGCTTCACCGGGCTGGACGCCGGATCGCGGCCGGCTACGACGAGCGCTCGCTCGAGATGGCGAACGCCGCGATCGCGGGGTTCCGGGCGGGGGTCGCGTCGCTGCCGGCCCTGCCGGTCGAGTACCGCATCCTCGAGCTCGAACCGACGCTCCTCACCGGCGAGCTCGCGATCGAGCACGGCGCGGCGGTGGCAGCGTTCATGTCGTGGACGCTGTCGGGGAACTGGGACGCCGAGCTGCTGCGCGTGGAGATCGCCGACCGGCTGGGGTGGGAGGCGATGTCGGCGCTGTTCCCCGACTCGGCCGGTGAGCCCTCCATGGTCATCCCGGGCAAGGACGCCGGCCGCAGGCGGGCGCTCGACATCCTGCGGACCGCGCCGCTCACGCCGAAGGGTCAGGGTTCGAACAACTGGGTGGTGCACGGGTCGCGGACGGTGACCGGCAAGCCGCTGCTGGCGAACGACCCCCACCTTCGCGCGGCGCTGCCGTCGATCTGGTTCGAGATCCACCTCACCGCGCCCGGCCTCGACGTGCGGGGCGTGACCATCCCGGGAGCGCCTGGCGTGATCATCGGGCACACGCCGCACCACGCCTGGGGCGAGACGAACGTCGGCGGCGACACGCAGGACCTGTACCTGGAGCGGCTGTCAGAGGACGGTTCGGCGGCGCTGTACGACGGCGCGTGGGAGCCGCTCTCCGTCCACCGTGAGGAGATCGCTGTGCGCGGTCAGGA
>DATLUW010000902.1:0-4836 GCA_035577825.1 Actinomycetota bacterium
CGTCCCGATGTCGCCACCCTCGCCGTCGCGCACCCGGACGATGAAGAAGGCCGAGTCCTCGTAGATGACCGCCGGCCCGTACGCCCGCCAGTTGCCGACGCCCCCGCCGGCGAATGCGTTGTTGTACTGGATCTTGGTGCCGGTGACGGCCCCGCCCAGCACGTCAGCGACCCAGGGGACATTCACCTGGTCGTTGACGATCATCCGGTTCGAGTACGGCGTGAGGAACGTCTGCGAGACGGCGTCGATCGTCACGCCGCCCGGGGTGACGTCGGTGTACGTGTCGATCGCCGCGTTCGACCGGTAGAGCCGGCCGCCGGCGACGAAGAAGTTGTAGGCCGTCCCGTCGGCGGTGCGCGCGGTGACGATGCCCTGGCCGTAGTGGCCGGCGTCGCCGCCCGACAGCTGCGTCGACTGGTTGGTGAGCCGCCAGCCCGGCCGCGCGTACGCACCGACGCCGGAGCCGATCTCCGGCAGGTAGATGTTTCGCGCTCGATTCAGGTACGTCGGCGGAACGGAGTACGGGTCGATGACATCCCGCACGCCCTTCCAGCCGGACGACTTGATCTTCTTGCGCTGGCCCTGCGGTAGAGCTGCCAGGGTCTACAACCCGACCAGGAGGAGCGTCGCCGTCGTGCCGGTCTTGAGGATCTTGACGATCGCCCAGCCCTCGAGCTGCGTCCCGACCGGAACGGCCTTGAAGGTCACCTCGTTACCTATCCGGTCGACGACCTTGACGTCGCCCGTGGCGCCCACGTAGATGCGCCGCCCGATTCCGGGCAGGAGGTTCGTCAGATCGTCGTCGAGGTCGACGTTCGCGGGGAACGAGAGGATTTCGTCGCTCGCCAGCGTGCGGTCGCCGCCGTAGCCCTTCTTGTCGGTGCCGAGTTTCGTGGTAGCCATGTCGGTTTAGAGGAGGGGGGTGACGAGGTCGCGGAGCGAGCGATTGAAGTACAGCGCGCCGCCGCCGGAAAACTGCCGCTTCCAGGTGACGCAGTAGACCGGGAACCGCTCGCGCCATCGCTGGCGCATCCGGTCCGCCAGCGCCGCGTTGCGGAGGTTGCCCGTCTCGGCGAAGTCCTGCACGGCACGGATGGCCGTCAGCTCGTTCGCCGGGCTGGGGATGAGGTGTGGGTCCTCGGTCGCGGAAATCGGCGTCGGCGGGTCCACGACGCCGCGCCAGTAGAGCGGGCCGGAGAAGGTCCGGTTCCGTGGCAGCCGGATCCGGTCGCCCTCGTCGAAATAGTCGAGGACGAGCTGGAGGGGCCGGTCCGGGATGTCCGTCAGCCGCTTGTAAATCTTGCAGTCGCCGAACGGAACGATCGGCTTGTTGTTCGCGTCGAGGCCGAACGTCCAGACGTTGCCGTCGACCGACGTCAGCTGGGGCATGGACGAGTTGCCGACCTTCGGGTAGAGGACCTGCGGTGCGACGCGCGCGATCTCCGTGATGACGCCGCTCTCGGCTCGCGCGAGCTTCCCGTACTTCAACGTCGAGCTGATGGTGTCGGACGTCGCGCGTCCGGCCATCTCGTTGAACAGCGCGAGCAACTGGGCTGCGGTCATCGTTGGCTCCGGTGGTGAGAAATCGCGCGCGCCGCGGTGCTACTCGGCCGCGGCCGTGGAGGTGTCCTTCTCGAGCACGTCCTCGAACGTGTCGCCGGCGACGATGGCCTTCGCCCCGCTCGCCAGTGTCGGTCGGCCGGCCATCTGCGCCGCCTTCCGGTCCTCGAACGTCGAGCCCACAGCGCCCGGCTTCCGTGCCGGCGCCTTGTTGCCCGTGGGGGCCTTCGGCTTGCCGCCGCCGGACTTCTGGCGGACCGGGGTCGATGCCGGCCGGCGGGTCGCCTGGCGCGCGGCCTGTTCCGTCTTGTCGGGCTTCACCGTGCCGCCCGAACGGCCGGCCTGGTCGTGCCGGTCCTCGATGTCGTTCGCGACGCTCTCGGAGCTCGCCGCGTCCTCGTCGAGCGCGGTGAGCATCTCGGCCATGACCTGCTCGGTCGTCTCGCCCTCCTCGCCCTTCTCCTCGCGCTCGCGCGCGTCCTTGAGGCGGGACGCGAAGATGTCGGCCTTGTTGCGTCGATCGGCGAACGACTCGGCCTCGTTGGGCCGGAAGTCGTAGTCGAGGAGCATCTGGTCGACCGTGTCCTTCGGGCGGATCCACCGCGCCAGGCGCTCGTCCACCTCGTCCGTCTCGCCGAGGATGTACGGGTTCTCCTGCATGGCGGCGACGATGAGCTGGATGGGCTTCGGCGCCGTGCCACAGTGGCGGCGAATCTCCTCGTCGTACTCCCCGAGCTTCGGCACGGGGATTTTCTTCTCGTCGCAATAAATCTGGACGAGCCGGTGGTACTCGGCCATCGCGGCGTTGGCGGCGCGCGCCATCCGCGGGTAGTCGATGTACGCCTCGGCGTCGTTGCCCGGGTTGACGCGCATAAACATCGCGTCCGGGTACCAGGGCGCCGACCAACCGGTCGCGTGGAGCGGAGCGGTCAACCGTCCGTTGCGGATGTTGACGACGCCCGACCACATGCGGCCGTGCTGATCGTACGTGGTGATGCCTCGGCGGAGGCTCGCCTGGGAGAAACCGCGACCCCTTCGATTCCGTCCGCGACTCGGACGGGCGCCAGTGTACTGATGCTTACGGCCAGCCATGTGTACGCTCCTGTTGGGGAATGAGGATCAAACGGGGGTTTTGAGGGCCTGAAATCGCCTAACTGACCGTGGTGGGCACGGTTATCGTGGGGTGAGCATCCAGGCCCTCCCGGACGCTCGCGAGTTGGCCGGTTTCGACGAACGACTCCTCGGTCTTGGCCCACACCCGGTCGAAGTCGATGTTCGTCCGCGGCTGGTTATCCAGCTCGCCCTTGTCCATCGCGCCGATGAACGAGCCCTCGACGCTTTTCTCGCCCGGCAGGTCGGCCGACATCTGCGTCGCGAGGTTCGTGAGAAGCTTCCGGCGAAGCTCCTTTTCCTTTTCTGCCACGTAGCTCGAGTGGCCCTTGCCCATCGCTTTCTTGTACTCGGCGATGTTGCCGTGAAACTCGCGCAGCCGGTTGTAGCCGATGCACCCGTTGATGACGCGACCGTCGAACGGTGCGTACGGCAGCTCCCCGGGCGCCGGCAGCTTCGTCGGGAGGCCCTGGTGCTGGAGGAGACGCTCCTCCTGCTCGCTGAACTGGCGACGGTGGCCGCCGCGGTCACCCTGGATGATCCAGAACGGGTAGCCGACACGGCCGGTCCGCTGGAACAGCTTCCAGGCGGTCAGCGGGATGTCAGTCAGGCCGCCGCGCCACGCCTCGGACTTCCGCTTACAGTGGCACGGGACGTAGTTGAAGTTCGGCCGCGCCGCCCAGCTCGAGACGGGCTTCGACGTGCACGGATGGCCCTCCTTCCTCGGATGGCCGGCGGTCTTGAAGGCGTGCAACAGCGCGGTCGGGACGGCGTGCCGCGGCGAGATTTCGTAAATCTCCCATCGCTGCACCGGCGCCCACGGGTCGCCTGGCTCCCAGAGGAGCTCGAGGTACCCGACGTCGTCGGACTCCCGAATCGGCGACAGGTCGCGCAGCTGGCGGACCCAATCCTCGGGCGGACTCGCGTCGTGGACGAACTCCGCCTCGAGTGGCCGGCCCTCCTCGATGGTGAGGACCGGGCCGGCCTCCGCGCCGACGACGTAGATGCCGGCGCCCGTCTTTTTGACGGGCGCGACACCCTGTTTTGGCAGGTTGGAGCGGAAGGTCACAGCGGCTTCTCCCCGAGGTGCTCGAGGAACCGCGTCGTCACCAGCGACAGGTCGTCCGTGTTGGCGACGAAATCGTGAGCCGCGCCGACCGGCCCATCGACGAACCCGGACACGCCCGTCAGCGCGGTCGTGTTCATCGTGAAGTCCGCAACGCCCGCGTGAATCGTGATGTAGCCGACTTCGACGTTACCCGCGTCAGGGGCGGGCAGGGCGGCCAGCGCGGTTGGCGCATCGGCATACGCCTGGGTCGCCAGCGGCTCCTTCGTCGAGATGACGCCGGCCGCGTTGATCTGCACCAGCGAGATGCCGAACTTCGTGGCCGTGACGACGTGCGCCGCGGAAAATACGAGGAGGTCGGTCGCCGCCTTCACGTAGTCGACGCCGCCGATCGAGTACGACAGCTGCGTCGTGGTCTGGAACTTGGTCGCCGTCGCCGAGATGGCGAGGGTTCCGATCGCCAGAAGCCCGTCGGTGCGCCGGCCGGCCTTGATGGTGAGGACCGCGACGATCGCCTTGCCGGCATCGAGCGCGGGGAGGGCGGCCTTGGCGTCCGCCTCGGTGGCGAAGTTCTGCGGCGACGCCGACACCTTCGTCGAAATCGCGGCCGCACCGTTCGCCTGGACGAGGACGGCGCCCCATCCGTTCGCCGTGACCGTGTGCGCCGCCGAGAACACCAGGGCGGGGGTCGCCACTTTCGTTTTCACGACGCCGGCGACGGCGTAGTACATCGGGAGGGTCGTCTTGAACTTGACCGGGTTCGCGTCGATCGCGAATCCGCCCTCGGAAATGAGTCCGTTCTGGACCCGGGAGGTGAGGCGCTGGCCCAGGAGGGCCGCAATCGCGCGCGGCCGGCCGCGGGTCGTCGTTAGAAAGTCCCGAAAACGTGACATGGGGTCAGTCCGCGTGGAGTTAGTGGATTTGAGAGGATGTGAGAACTACCGGGCCCCATTTACCGCGAGTAAATGGGGCCGGCAGTCCCGCAACTGGCGCTCGCGGAGCCAGTTGCGGAAACTCGACTACTGCTCGTTCAGACCCGTCCAGGTCACGAGACGGGAACGGCTGCGGTAGATCATCGCGCTGATGAGATCCACGCCGCC
>DATLUW010000903.1:0-6424 GCA_035577825.1 Actinomycetota bacterium
CCAGCCGCCGACGGCGCCCGGCACGCTCACTGCGACCGCGGCTAGCTCGGCCGAGATCGACCTCAGCTGGGGTGCGGCGACCGACAACGCCGGCA
The DNA here is from genome assembly GCA_035577825.1 of Actinomycetota bacterium. GTDB lineage: Bacteria > Actinomycetota > UBA4738 > UBA4738 > JACQTL01 > DATBHM01. The sequence goes on from DATLUW010000903.1 coordinate 96, forward strand.
TCGCCAACTACCAGATCTGGCGCTGCCAGGCCACGGGCTGCAGCAACTTCGCCCAGGTCGGGACGACGAGCAACGGCACGACCACCAGCTTCCAGGACACGGGGCTCAGCGCCTCCACCACCTACACCTACGAGGTGCGCGCGGTCGACACCTCGAACAACCTGGGCCCCTATGGGAACACGGCCTCCGGGACGACGCAGGCCAGCGACACCCAGCCGCCCTCGGCACCGGGGACTCTCACCGCGACCCCGGCGAGCCCGAACGAGGTCGACCTCAGCTGGGGCGCCGCGACCGACGACGTCGGCATCGGCGGCTATCGGATCGACCGCTGCGCGGGCGCCGGCTGCACCGACTTCTCGCATCTGATCCAGCTGAGCGGGACGGGAACGACATACCAGGACACGACGGTCTCCCCGTCCACGAGCTACAGCTACCAAGTGCGGGCGATCGACACGTCGAGCAATCTCGGCCCCGTTGGGAACGTCGCCACCACGACCACTCCCGCCGCGCCTTCCGGGCTGGTCGCCGCGTACGGCTTCGAGGAGGGCTCCGGGTCGACCGTCACCGACACGTCGGGTAACGGGAACAACGGCACGATCGCAAGCGCGACCTGGACGACCGCCGGGAAGTTCGGCGACGCGCTCTCCTTCAACGGAACGAGCAGCCGGGTCACGATCCCGAATTCGAGCTCGCTGCAGTTGAGCTCCGGGATGACGCTGGAGGCGTGGGTCGACCCGACCACCGTCTCCAGTGCCTGGCGAGACGTGATCGAGAAGGGCAACGACGAATACTTCATGATGGGCACCACCGACCATGGCTCGGCTGCCGGCGGCGGCGGGATCATTGGCGGCACCTACGGCCAGGTCTTCACCGGCAGTGGTCTGCCGGCGAGCACGTGGACCCACCTCGCGGTCACCTACGACGGCTCGGTCGTGCGCCTCTACCTCAACGGCGCGATGGTCGACAGCGTCGCCCACACCGGCCTCATCGCCGGCTCGACCAACGCTCTCACGCTCGGGAGCGATCCCTTCTACGGCCAGTACTTCAACGGCCTGATCGACGAGGTCCGGATCTACAACAAGGCGCTCACCGCCACCCAGATCCAGTCCGACATGACGACGGCGATCGGCGTCGTGCCGTCGACTCCCACCAACCTCACGGCGACGGCCGCCAGCACCACGCAGGTCAACCTCAGCTGGAGCGCTTCGACCGACAGCGCGGGCGTCACGGGCTACCGGGTCGAGCGCTGCCAAAACGCCGGCTGCACGAACTTCACCCAGATCGCAGCGCCGACCGCGACCTCCTACGCCGACACAGGCCTTACGCCAGGGACGACCTACGTCTATCGCGTCCGCGCCGTCGATTCGCGCGGAACCTTGGGACCGTACTCCGATCCTGCGACCGCGTTCACCGGAATCCTGCTGAGCCCGCGCCGCGTCGCGCTCACTCCCGGTCAGACACAGCAGTACACCGCCTCGATCCCCGGCGCCGGCGCGGCGCAGGTGACATGGTCGGTCGACGGAGTTTCCGGGGGCTCGACCGCAACGGGGACGATCACGACCGGGGGCATGTACACGGCCCCGGCAACGACCGGCACCCACACGATCACCGCGACGACCTCGGATCAGACCCAGAGCGTCAGCGCCACCGCGTTCATCACGAACTACCCGGGCATGTTCACGTACCACGACGACAACCTGCGCACCGGCGCGAACCTGACCGAGACGGTGCTCGCGCCGTCGAACGTCAGCTCCTCCACCTTCGGCAAGCTCTTCTCGCGACCGCTCGACGGGATCGCCTACGCCGCGCCGCTCTACGTCGAGAACGTGTCGATTCCGAGCGCCGGCGCGCACAACGTCGTCTACGTCGCCACTGAGCACGACAGCGTCTACGCCTTCGACGCCGACGGGCGCTCGACGACGCCGCTGTGGAAGGACAGCTTCATCGATCCCGCGAACGGCATCACGACCGTGCCGGCGGGCGACACCGGTGAGTGCTGCGACATCGCGCCGGAGATCGGCATCACGGGAACCCCCGTGATCGATCACGCGACCAACACGCTCTACGTAGTGGCTAAGACCAAGGAGGTTGCCGGCGGCAATACGAACTACGTCACCCGGCTGCACGCGCTCGATCTCTCCACCGGCGCCGAGAAGTTCGGCGGCCCGGTCGTCATTCAGGCGAGCGTGCCGGGCACCGGCGCCGGCTCGTCGGGCGGCGTCCTCCCGTTCCTGCCGCTTCGCGAGAACCAGCACACGGCCTTGCTTCTGCTCAACGGCATCGTCTACTTCGGCTTCTCGAGTCACGGCGACGTCCAGCCGTACCACGGCTGGATCTTCGGCTACAACGCCTCGACGCTCCAGCGGACGCTCGCCGTCTGCCTGTCACCGAACAACGACAGCACAGGCGTGTGGATGGGCGGCGACGGAATTGCAAGCGATGCCACCGGAAATCTGTATTTCGTCACCGGCGACGGACCGTTCGACGGCAGCTCGAGCTGGGGCGACAGCTACGTCAGGATGTCGACGACCGGCACGGTCGCCGACTCCTTCACGCCGTTCAATCAGGCCGCGCTCGACTCCGCGAACCACGATCTCGGCTCCGGTGGAGCGCTGCTCCTACCCGACCAGGCCGGCACCCACCCGCACGAGATGGTCAGCTCGGGGAAGGACGGGACGATCTACCTCGTCGACCGCGACAACATGGGCAAGTTCAACTCGACGAAGAACAACAACGTCCAGACGCTGCCGAACATCTTCCCGCCAAACGGCCAGCAGGGCTCCGAGCCCGGAAACTTCAGCTCGCCGATCTACCTCAACGGGGTCGTCTACTTCATCCCGAACGGCGACAACCTGCAGGGCTTCACCGTGACCAACGGGTTGCTTTCGACGTCGGCCGCGGTGAGGTCGTCGGCAATCTTCCCCGACCGCGGTGGTGCGATGGCGGCGTCGGCGAACGGGTCGGCTAACGGGATCATCTGGGCGGTTCAGAAGAATGGGGCGAATCCCGGCGTGCTCTACGCGTACAACGGGAATTCGACGAGCGGGACGCTCACCGAGCTCTATGACAGCGCCCAGGCGGGCTCGCGGGACACGCTCGACGTGGCGGCAAAGTTCAATCCGCCCCTCGTCGCCAACGGGAAAGTCTTCGTCGCCGGGACGACACAGCTGACGGCGTACGGGCTCCTGCCGTGAGGATGCGGCTTCGGCCGCGATCAGTTCGCCCGACACTCGTCGTGGGCGTGTCGGTGATCGCGCTCCTGTTCGTGGTCGACGCGCCGACCGGACCGGCCGCCCTGCAGCACGAGAGCTCGACGGCGGCCGCGCAGCGCGCGTTCGTGTTCCCGCTCAAGGTCGCCAGGAACCGGCGGTACCTCGTCGACCAGCGCGGCAAGCCGTTCCTCATCGTCGGCGACTCGCCCCAGGCGCTGATCGGAGATCTGAGCCCCAAGGACGCGGCGACCTACCTGGCCGACCGCGAGAAGGCGGGTTACAACGCGATCTGGGTCAACCTGCTCTGCACGACGTACACGGGCTGCAGGGGGGACGGCGCGACCTATGACGGGATCAAGCCGTTCCGCTCCGCCGGCGACCTCTCGACACCGAATCCCGCGTACTTCAAGCGGGCCGACGCGATGATCCGTCTCGCCGGCCGACACCACATCGTCGTCTTCCTCGACCCGATCGAGACCGGGGGCTGGCTCGGCGTCCTCCGGAAGAACGGAATCGCGAAGGATCGGGCGTACGGCCGCTTCCTCGGGCAGCGCTACAAGCGATTCGGGAACATCCTGTGGTGGAACGGCAACGACTTCCAGTCGTGGCAGGACAGCTCGGACGACGCGGCGGTCCTCGCCGTCGCCCGCGGAATCCGCTCGGTGGATCGTCGGCACCTCCAGACGCTCGAGCTGAACTACACCGACAGCGGCTCGCTCGACGACTCACGGTGGCGGTCGATCATCGGGCTCGACGGCGCCTACACGTACCACGCGACCTACGCGCGGGTCCTGCGCGAGTACCGGCGGAAGAAGTTCCTGCCGGTCTTCATGCAGGAGGCGGGCTACGAGTTCGAGCAGAACTCCTCGTCGATCTCGCCCGGGACGCCGAATGTCCTCCGGCGCCAGGAGTACTGGAGCGCGCTGAGCGGTGCCACAGGGCAGTTTTACGGGAACCACTACACCTGGCAGTTCATCTCGAAGTGGCAGGACCACCTCGACACCCCCGGTAGCGACCAGTTCGGCTACCTCTCACGGCTGCTCGAGCAGTTCCCGTGGTTCCGCCTCGTGCCCGACTTCAGACACCGTGTTGTCACAGGCGGGTACGGCACCTACGACAGCAAGAGCAACGTCGCCTCGAACAACTACGTCGCGGCCGCCGCGACGTCCAACGGCAAGCTGGCCCTGGCGTACCTTCCGGCCGGCGGGACGGTCTCCGTGAACTTCGGCCGGTTCGCGGGTCAGGTGCGCGTGCGGTGGTTCGATCCCACGAACGGCCGCTTCCGCTTGGCGCCCGGCAGCACGCACCCGAACAACGGGATCGCGCGCCTGACGCCGCCGGGGACGAACAGCCTGGGCGACCCCGACTGGCTCCTCGTGCTTACGGCCTGAGCCGCGCCGGTCGGCGCGCTGTAGTCAGACCGAGGTCTTCTCGCGCGCCACGATGTCGCCGAGCCAGGTCTCGCCGCGGAAGCGCTCGTACTGCTCCGCTCGCAGGCTGTCGGCGAGCCTGCCCGGCGGGAGCTCGACATCGTCGTAAGTCAGCACCTGGTCCTTCGCGACGTCCCGGCGGAGGACGCATCCCTCGACGAGCCCCTCGGGGAGATAGCGTCCCGAGCTCATCTCCTCGACGCCTGCGGCCTCTCCGTAGGTCATGTACTCGCCGTAGTCGTCGAGTGTCTCCCCCGACTTGAGGTCGCGCTTCGCGACCGCGCAGACCTCGACGACCGGCCCGGCTAGGGCTCGCGAGACAGGGTCGCGGAAGAGGGCGACTCGGGCGATCGCGTTCGGCACCTCGAAGTGGACTAAGTGGTACGGGATGAAGAACGAGTAGAGCGGGCCGTCGCCCAGCTTGTAGAGGTTGAGGTAGTGCTGCTGCTTCGGGTCGTCGTGCTCGGCGAGCACGTAGACCTTGGTCAGCGGCGTGCCCACGACGTAGTCGACGACGCCGCCGAGCGCGCGCAGGTCCTCGACGTCGTAGAGGCGACCGATCGTCATCACGTCGTCGCGGTACTCGATGCCGCCCGACATCCCGCGCTGCTGCACCGTGAAGCCCGTCGCGTTCGCCACGATCGCCTGCTCGAACGAGATCTTCGAGCCGTCCGCGAACGACGTCACCATCGCGGGGTTCTGGCCCCACGTCTCGGCGAACTCCTTCTGCGTGGTGGGATTGCGGTAGGGGTCCTGCAGGCCCTTGACGTTGCCGATCACCCGCGGCTCGAGCCCGAGGCCCTTCACCCAGCGGTAGAGGTTGAGCTGGACGCCCGGCTCGTCGCCGTCGCAGGCGGAGAGGATGACGTTGTGGCGGTCGGCGTAGACGTCGAGGATCGGCCCGATCGTCGCCTCGAGCTCGGCGTTCATCAGCACGACGTCCTTGCCGTGCGCAAACGCCTCGAGGGCGACGTGCGCTCCCAGCTCGACCGCGCCGGTGACCTCGCAGATCACGTCGACGTGCTCGCTGCGGCAGAGCAGCAGCGGATCGTCGGTCACGACCGCCCCGCGGTCCGCCGCGGCGTCGTCGAACGCGTTCTGGGAGTCGACGGCGACGGACTCGAGGCCCGCGTAGCGGAACGCGTCGGCGGCTCGCTCCGGCCGGCGGTTCGAGATTGCGACGACCCGCATCCCGGGAACGCTGTTGACGATCTGATTGGTCAGGCCCTGGCCCATGAACCCGGCGCCGACGATCCCGACGCGGATCGGGCGCCCCTCGGCTTCGCGTGCCTTTAGCGCTGAGTCGACGATGATCAGGACGAGACCTCCATTCGGCCGCGCAGCTCGGGCTCGACGACGTCGAGGCCGGGCCAGTTCGAGTCCTTCTCCGACATTACCGACACCGGCAGCGGCCAACTCAGGCCAAGACGCGGGTCGTCGGCCGGCAGGCCGCCCTCCGTGTCAGGCGTATAGAACTCGCCCACGTAGTAGCTCGTCTCGGTTCCGTCGACAAGCGTCTGGTAGCCGTGGGCGAAGCGCTCGGGGACGTAGAGCGACCGGCTGTTCTCCTCGTCGAGCCTCACCGCGACGTGCTCGAGGTAGGTCGGGCTCTCGGGCCTGAGGTCGACGATGATGTCGAGGATCGCGCCGCGCGTGCAGCGGACGACCTTCGTCTCTGCCGCTGGCG
>DATLUW010000904.1:0-6346 GCA_035577825.1 Actinomycetota bacterium
AAGATCGCCCAGGCCATCGAACGCAAGGAGAAGATGGCCGACGCCATCGCCAAGGCCCCGATCTCGCCGCAGCCGAAGGGCGAGGAGCGGGTCCGGGTCGGAACCGAGCCGCTGACGTACCGGCGCACGAACGAGGGTGGGATGTACTCGTTCTTCTCCGACGCCTACTTCGCCTCGAAGCACGGCGACCCGTCGGCGCAGGCGAGGCTGGCCCGTCACACCCGCGAGATGCAGGCGCTCGGGGCCGAGGCGCGGGCCATGACCACGGCCGGCGGTTCCGGTGTCGGCATCGTGCCACCGCTGTACCTGCAGGACATGATCGCCACGTTCGCCCGCGCCGGCCGGCCCTTCGCCGACGCCCTCGGCGGGCGTCCGCTCCCGGACACCGGGGTGTCGTTCAACATCCCGCGTGTGACCACCGGCTCCACGGCGGCGATCGTGGCGGAAGGCAACGCGGTCAACGACACCTCGCCGGTGACCGACGACATCACGCTCGCCCTCAACACGGTGGCGGGCAAGGTGGACATGTCCCGTCAGCTGGCCGAGCGCTCGACGCCGGCGGCGGACGAGATCATCGGGCAGGACCTGGCGGCGGACATCGCCAAGCAGCTCGACACGCAGCTTCTGAACCAGGCCACGAACGGCCTGCGAAACGTGTCCGGCGCCTCCACGGTCACCTTCACCACCCCGGTGACGGTGGCGGGGTTCTACCCGAAGCTCGCGGACGCCATCCAGCGCGTCCACACGCTGCGATTCATGCCTCCGGACCTCATCGTCATGCACCCCCGCCGGTGGGGCTGGATCCTCGCGGCGCTGGACACCCAGAGCCGTCCGCTGGTCGTGCCGGACGCCGGCGCGGCGCGGCAGGCGTTCAACCCGGTGGCCGGACAGAACGGCGTGGTCCCGCAGGGCCTCGTCGGCACGATGCAGGGCCTTCCCGTCCTCACGGACCCGAACATCGTCACCAACCTGGGCGCCGCGACGAACCAGGACCAGGTGTACGTGATTCGGAAGGAAGACCACCCGCTGTACGAGTCGGGCACGCCGACGATCCGGGTGTACGAGGAAGTGCTGAGCGCCAACCTGCAGGTCCGGGTCCTGGCCTACGAGTACTTCGCGTTCACGTTCGCCCGGTACGCAGCCGGTGTGAGCATCATCGACGGCGCGGGCCTCGTGGCCCCGACCTTCTGAGCTAGCGAAGGAGGTGATCGTGAGGGGTGGGGCACCCACCCCACCCCTCACGGCGCATGGCTGACGAGCGCTACATCAAGGAACTCCTCTACGAGCGGGAGGGCTACCAACGCCGCCTCGCCACGGCCGAGGAGGCCGACGACGAGGAGATGGCGACGGAGCAGAAGGGCAACATCGCGGCCGTCAACGCCGTGCTCAAGCAGTTGGGCCACGGAGCCGCGTCCCCGGCCAAGCGGGCCGAGACGCGGCCGGCGAAGGCCCGAACGACCCGGAAGAAGGCATAGGTGTCCAAGACATCCCAGGAACTCGTGCAGACCATCGAGGACGCCCGGACCAAGGCGGCCGCCGTGCAGCACGCCGCGGACGTCGTGGAGGCCCTGCTGAACGAACGGCGGGGCCATGAGGCGGCATGGGCACGCGCTCAGGGCGTTGCGGAGGCCGTCCCCGAGTCGATCTCGGCCAAGGAGCGGGCCGCATCGCTCGCCCAGGCCGTAGCGGAGATGGACGCGGCCATCGAGCGGGCCTCCGCGGACCTGGAAGGGCTCAGGTGAATGGACCCGGCAGCGACCCATCTGGAGGCCCTGGTCTGGGCCGTGGCGTCCACGTCGGGGCCGGTGCTTGAGGTCGGAGGCGGCTTCTACTCCACCCCCGTCCTCGCCGGCTTCGCCCGTGCCGGCCGGCAGGTGTGGTGTGAGGAATCCGACCCGTCATGGCGGGCCGAGCTCGAATCGCGGTGGGGAGAGCACGTGTCCTTCGTGGAGAACGCGCCAGAGGAACCGTGGGCCGTGGTGCTCGTCGACCACCGGCCACCCGAGGCCCGTGCGGAGATGGTCAACCGGCACAAGGGGCGGGCGGTCGTGGTGGTTCACGACACCGAGCCCGAGAACGCCGCCGTCTACCCCGGCCTCGCCGACGCGGTGGCGGGCGGGCGCACCTTCGACACGCTCGAGCCCTGGACGACGGTGATGACGCCGTGAGGGTCATCGGCGTCCTCTCGTGGTACTCGGAGAAGCCCTCGTGGCTGGCGGCCTGCGTGTCCTCGATGGGGCGGCTCTGCGATCACGTTGTCGCCTTCGACGGCGCGTATGCGAGGTTCCCGACTGACCAGGCCCGCTCCCGCCCTGACGAGGCTGAGACGATCGCGAGGACGGCGGACGGCCTCGGGATGGGCTGGACGATCCACTCGCCCCGTGAGAAGTGGTGGGGCGGCGAGGTCGAGAAGCGGGCGGCGATGCTCCGGGCGGCCTGCAACATCGCGGAGCCGGACGACTGGATTCTGTCCCTCGATGCCGACGAGGTGCTCGCGGACGTGTGGGGCGGGACGCGCACCGTCCTCTTCGACGCCACCGAGGACGTGGGCGAGGTGATGATCACCGACGAGAACCAGGGACGGGCGCCCATCCGCCGGCTGTTCCGCGCCCTCCCCGAGCTCACCGTGGAGCAGGCCCACTACGTCGTCACGGCACGCAAGGGCTCCGAGAAGATCGTCCTCGTCGGCGACCGCAAGGTTCACGCCGAGGTCCCCGCCCTCCCGCTGCACGACGTCCTCATCCGGCACCGTCAGAGCGAGCGGGACGCGGAGCGGAAGGCCCAGAAGCAGCTGTACTACACCTCGGCCATGCCACATGAGCAGGAAGCACTGGCGGCGGTGTAGATGCCGTTCCAGTCGGGCGTCCTCAACTCGGCGGTCGGCGCCGGCGACCCCAAGACGGAGTACACGGACGGACCCCGCAACGCCACATATCAGGTGTTCCAGCTGGGGAGCCGGTACTACGCCCGGAGCGGCGTCACGGGACTCATCGACTACGACGGCACGGACGCCGGCACCGTCCTCCAGGCGGCCTGCGACAACGCCTCGACGATCGACCCCGGAGCGCTGGCGCTGACCCGCCCCGTGGTGCTGGTTCGCCCCGGACAGTTCAACATCTCGAACGTCAAGCTAGGCGGCCCGTTCCACCTCAAGGGGTCGGGGGCGCTCTCCACGACGCTGTTCTCCGTCGCCAACAACGCCACGGCCGAGCTCGGGCTCATCACCCTGAAGAACCCGACCACGGACAAGGACGTGGAGATCAGCGACCTGAACATCCACGGGAACTCGAGCAATCAGTCCCAGGCCCTCGACGGGATCAATCTCACCCAGACCGGCGCGGCCGTCACCGACAAGCGACACAAGATCCAGAACTGTTGGGTCCAGAACTGCAAGGGCGACGGCATCCAGGTCTCGACCCGCGCCGACAACACGATCATCTTCAACACCCGCATCCAGCAGTGCGACGCTCACGGCATCCACGAGAACGGCGCCGCCGATCTCGAGGTGCGGGGTTGCACCGTCTACGGCTCGGGGCTGCACGGCATCAACATGGCCGTCGTGGGCTTCTCCCACATCATGAACACCATCGTCGGGAACTCGGGCCGCATCGACGCAGTGACGAACGGCGGGGACGGGTTCGCCTTCGGCTCAGCGAACTGCGTGGCGCTCGCGTGCGAGTCCAACGACAACCTCCGCGACGGCGTGTCCTTCACCACGGGGCAGAACGTCTACACCGGGACGGTGCAGGACAACGTTCGGGACCACATCCGCATCGCCGGCGGCGACAACTACGTCGATGTCGGCGAGGTCTACTCGGGGACGCCCGCCACCGGCTCGCTGGTGAACTTCATCTCCGGGACGCGCAACAGCGTCCGCGTCGGCAACCCGATCCCCGCGAGCACCACGGGGGCGTTCGTGACGGGGACGGTCGGCGGGAACTCCGTCGACGTCGGCTCCACGCTCGCCATGCAGAACATCTCCTATGCCACGCCGCTGACGCCGAACCCGTACCGGGGACGGACCATCATCATGACGCTCACCGGGCCGCTCACGATCAACTCGACGGCGCCGAACCAGCACGCGGGCCAGCGCCTCCGCTTCGTGTTCCTGCAGGACGGCACCGGCGGACGAGTGCCGACCTTCAACGCCCAATACCTGATGCCGGCCACCGGGCCGACGCTCGCCATCAACAAGTCCGACAGCATCGAGTTCGAGTTCCGCTCGACGGACGGCAAGTGGGTCCCCATCGGCCCGTGGGTTTCGGGGGTCTGATGACCTACATCGCGCCGGCCGACTTCAGGACCACCACCCTCGCGGAGTACTGCGAGGACATCCCCCTGGACGTCAGCGAGGCCGACGACACTCGCCTCACGGCCACCATCGCCCGCAAGTCCGCCCAGCTGGACCGGATGACGAACGACCACTTCGAGTCGCAGACGCTCACGCTCACGCTCAACGGCTACGGGCGTCCGTCCCTCAGCCTCCCGAAGCGCTGCACGGCCGTGTCCCAGGTGCAGACCATCGACCGCTACGGCGCGACGAGCACCCAGACGGCCGGCATCTGGCGCCTCGTTTCGTCGCTAAACTCGGCCGGGAGCGATTGGGCTCCGGGCCGCAACCAGTTCGACATGCTCTCGATCGTCCCCGGCCGCTACCTCGTCGGGATGCCGTGGTGGTCCCCGCTCGGAGTGTGGCCCTACGGGGCGAACTCGGTGACGGTGGCGGGGACGTTCGGCTGGACGGTGACGCCGGCGGAGATCAAGCGGGCGTGTGCCCTGCTCGTGTGGGACCACATCAAGTTCCGTTCGGACATCCTCGTCCGCTCCAACATCATGCAGACCGCCCAGGCGCTCTACAACGTCGCGGACACCCCGCCCGAGGTCGCGGACGTCGTGAGCACCTACTACCACCCTCAGGAGCCGTTCTGATGCCGGCCGGCGTGACCTTCTTCTGGGACGACGCCATCCTTCGCGTGGCCGCGGTGGAGGCGTACAAGATATCGGTGGCCGAGGCGGCCGGGGTGGCGCGGGCGAAGGCGCCGTGGCGGCATGTCGCGGAGTCCATCTCCCCGTCCCCCGACGGCATCAAGGTGGGGGCGCCGGACTTCGCCCTGGCTGAGGGCGGGGCCAAGGCCCACGAGATCGAGAAGAGCGGGGTGACGAAGTTCCCCGACGGCGGATTCGCCTCCGGCCCTATCCAGCACCCCGGCTTCCAGGGCACGCCGTTCCTGCGGCCGGCGACCGAGGCGTGGCCCGAGCTCTACATCACAGCCGCCAAGGGCACGTTCCCGAAGGGATGACGACATGAAGCTCCCGAAGTGGTTGCAGCGGAAGAAGCCCAAGGAGGCCACCATCTCGGCGGTGGTCATCCGGGCCAACGGGAAGCGGGAAGACCTCGGCGTGATCGCCAAGGGCAAGATCCAGATGACACCCAAGGCAGGAGGCGACTAGATGGCAGCCGGCATCGTTCTGACGAACAACGGGGAGGAGTGGGCCTCCGAACGCTTGGCCGGCGTTCAGGGGGCGGGGACGAACAACGTCTTCGCGAACGCCGGCAGCCACATCGGCTGGGGGACCTCCATCACCACTCCGGTGAAGGCGGACACGGGCCTCACCGCTGAGTCCTCGGACCCGGCGGCGAGGGTGGCGACCTCGGTGACGGTGACGGGGACGGGGGCGTCGGCGAAGTACCAGGCGACGGCCACGCTCCCCAGCACCACCACGCAGACGATTCAGGAGGCCGGCCTGTTCAGCGCCTCCACCGCGGGCGTGTGCTTCGTGCACGCGGCCTTCACGGGGATCGCGTTGTCCTCGGGCGACTCCATCGCCTTCACTCTGACGATCGACCCAAGCTGATGCAGACGCGACTTGGAACCGGCCCAGCCTCCAAGGGATACGACGTCGACGCTCTTGCCGTCCAGTTCGCCCGCCTCGGGAAGATGGCGCGGGGCATGCCGCGCTCATTCGACTCGAACGGCATCACCTACGCCGTGGACTCGCCCTCCGGCGGCCCGAACTCGCTCGGCCATCTCCTCCCCGGTCGCGGCTTCCTCCCCCGCGTGGACCTCAGCACGCTGGGGCTGCATCGCCGTCCCCGCTACGTCCTCGACCCGTCCGCCTTCCGGCGGCGCATGGACCGCGTGGAGGAGAAGACGCGGAAGGAGCGGGACTGGGACCGCCTCCTCGAGGGGCGCGGCCTCAAGGTCATCGAGGGCGGTGCCATCTCGACATACGACGGGATCATCGCCTCCCGTGGCGCGGGCAAGGCCGAGGACCGCGTGTTCCAGAAGTCCTCCATCACGACCGTGGCGACCACATGGTCGACGCTCGTGCACGCCGGGGGCCA
>DATLUW010000905.1:0-3155 GCA_035577825.1 Actinomycetota bacterium
CGATCGTGATCTCGCTCGAGGTCATTGCCGCGAGGCCGACAAAGCTCGCGACCTCGATGTGGTCGGGCCCGATGCGCCACTCGCCGCCGGAGAGCGAGTCGACCCCGCTGATGCGCACGACGTTCGACTCGATCCCGTGGATCTCGGCGCCGAGCGAGACGAGGAACCGACAGAGATCCTGGACGTGCGGCTCGCAGGCGGCGTTGCCGATCACGGTCTCGCCCGGCGTGAGCACGGCGGCCATGACGGTGTTCTCGGTCGCCATCACGCTCGCCTCGTCGAGGAAGATGTCGGTGCCGTGCAGTCCGTCTACGGCGCGCATCTCGTAGCACTCGTCGACCTGGATCGAGGCGCCGAGCCGTGCGAAGGCGTGGATGTGGGGATCGAGCCGTCGGCGGCCGATCACGTCGCCCCCGGGCGGGGGCACGATCGCCTCGCCAAAACGCGAGAGCAGCGGGCCGGCCAGGAGAAACGACGCCCGCATGCGCCCGCAGAGATCGGGGTCGAGCTCGTGCTTGGCGACGTCGGCGGTGTGGACGCGCACCTCGTTCGGTGCGGTCCAGACGACGTCGGCGCCGAGGTCGGCCAGCAGCTCGAGCATGGTCTCGACGTCGCGGATGCGCGGCACGTTCGCGAGCGTGACCGGCTCCTGCGTGAGCAGTGTGGCGGCCAGGATCGGGAGCGCGCCGTTCTTGTTGCCGGCCGCCCGCACCGTCCCGGAAAGGCGATGACCGCCCTCGATCACGAACGATTGCATGAGCTCGGACGCTACGACGCCGGCGGACACCCGGGTAGGCTAGCGGACGTGTCGAGTCCAACCCGTGAGCAGGCCTGGGACACGCTTACTCGTTACACGACCAGCCAGGCGCTCCTGCGTCACGCGCTCGCGGTGGAGGCATCCGTGCGCTGGTATGCCCGCCACTACGGCGACGACGAGGAGCTCTGGGGCGTGACCGCCCTGCTCCACGACTTCGACTACGAGATCCACCCCACGCTCGACAAGCACCCTCAGAACGGTGCGCCGATTCTCCGTGACGAGGGCTATCCGGAGGTCGTGATCGAGGGTGTCCTCTCGCACGCCGAGCACCTGGCGATCCCCCGCGACACGCCCCTGAAGAAGACGCTGTTCGCGTGCGACGAGCTGTCGGGCTTCGTGCACGCGTGCGGGCTCGTGCGCCCCGAGGGTCTCTCGACGCTCGAGCCGAAGTCCGTCCTGAAGAAGCTCAAGCAGCCGTCCTTCGCAGCCGGCGTCCACCGCGACGAGGTGTACGCAGGGGCGGAGCTGCTCGACCTGCCGCTCGACCAGCACATCGGGAACGTGATCGAAGCGATGCGCCCGATCGCCGGCGAGCTCGGCCTGCCCGCCTAGCTACTTCTTGAGCATCACGCGCGTCGTCCGCTGCGCCTTGCGGACGTTGGCGACTGCTGTCCAGACGACGCGGTAGGTGCCGGGCCGCTTCAGCGTCTCCGGCAGCCGGAGCCGAACGATCGAGGCGCCGGGCGGAAGGATGAAGTTCCAGTGCAGCGCCTTCTTCAGGCCCGGGCCCCTCATCGTCGCCCGCACGAGAGCGCGCCGATTGGAGGTCATCCTCGCCCGGACGTGGTCCGCCTTGTGCGCAACCACGACCGTGGCCGGCGCCGCGAACAGGAGCTGGTTGGCAAGCGACCTGACGGTCATGGTCAGGAGCGTGCTTGGGTTCCCGGCCTTGTCGAACGCGCGCGCCTTGAGATGCGTCAGCGACTCGACCGAGAACGTCCCCTGGTACTCGTTGCCGTGGTCGATCTTCGGATCGGTTCCGTCGACCGTCCACCTGATGTTGCCGACGCCCGAACCGCCGGCGTCGGTCGCGGCGAAGGCGATCGTCACGGCCTTGGCGTAGGGGGCGCTCGAGCACGCCGCGCCGTTGCAGCGCACGGCCAGATTCGGCGGCGTCGCGTCGGGGGCGAGCGAGAATGTGGCGGCGGAGGAGCTCATTCCGGCGCCGTTCTGAGCCGTGATCGTGAACGGGCCTGCGGGCGCCGTCAGGTTGGTGAAGAGGTACGTCCGGTGCGGGCCTGAGCCGACCGACGTCGTCCCCGGGATGTTCGGGAACGTGAAGGAGGCAATCCCCGACTCCGTATCGGAGGCGGCCGCAGTAACGGTGAACTGGCCGCTGCCGCCGGGGCGGAAGTAGACGATCGTTCCGTCCGCCGCGGTGTTCGAGAGGCCGGTGAAGAGCAGCGAGGGCGTTGTCGGACCGGTCTTGTCGACCTTCGCGTCCGCCGAGGGGACGGACGCGGTGGAGACGTTCCCGACGTTGTCGGTCGCCTTGGCTTGATAGCGGTAGCAGTTGCCGGATGCGGTGGTGGCGTCGGTGCCGCTGCTGAGGCTGACGGCGGCGAACGTCCCGAACGTCCCGCACACCCCGTTCGTGAGCGTCGCGGACGCGCGCTCGACCACGGCCCGGCTCGCGTCGACGCCGGCGCCGGCGTCCGACCCGGGCGCGATCGTGAGCGCGACCGAGCCCGTGAACCAGGGCCCACCGTTGAGGGTGACGCCCTGCCCCGTCGGCGCCGTCGAGTCGGCGCTGATCGTGATCGTGTCGAACGCGGTCAGGCCGGTGCCGTTCGTCGCGACGACCTGCTTGGCGCCCGGGGCCGCCGCGGCCGCCGTCCACGCGTACGTGACCGGCGACGAATACGGCGAAGAGGCGTCGACGCCGCCCGTCGAGCCGGCCCAGCCGGTCACCGCCGAGACGTCGGGGAAGGCGACCTGGGCAATGCCCGTCGTGGGGTCGGTGGCGGTGGCGTTCAGGGTGAACGAGCCCGTTGCCGCCGGGCGGAACCAGAGCGTGTCCGTGCTCGAGTTCCAGAACTGGTCGTTCGGCCCGTTCGTCTCGGTCGGCTGCGTGTCGACGACGCTCGGCCCCGTCGCACTGACCTTGGCGTCCGCAGAGGCGGTCGACGGTGCGGACACGTTCCCGACGTTGTCGACGACCGAGTACTGGTAGCGGTAGCAGTTGCCGCTGGTCACCGTGAGGTCGCCCCCGGAGGAGAGCGTGACCGGTGAGTAGGCGCCGAACGTCCCGCAGGTGCCGGTGGTCAGCGGGGCCGAGGCCCGCTGGACGACACCCGACAACGGGTTGACGCCCGAGCCGCCGATGTTGTCGGTGCCG
>DATLUW010000906.1:0-3640 GCA_035577825.1 Actinomycetota bacterium
CCCTAGCACCGGATTCGCGCGCTGGATCCCGTCCGTTCGCGCCGTCGCGCTGCTGACGCTCGGCGTCGGGATCGGCGTGGTCGCGGCGGTCCCGATGGGCGGGGCGACCGCCATGCCGGTGATCGTCTGCGTCGTCGCCGCTTCGGCTGCGGCGTTCCTTGCCGTGCTGTTCCCGTCGAGCGTCGCCGCGATCGCCGCCGCGGACGTGCTGCTGGGGGTCGCCGTGATGGCGAGCGTGTTCGGGCGCCTGGGGCCGCTGTACGTGCCGCTGGTGCTGGCGTTCTTCGCGGTGACCGCCCGGGCCGAGCAGCAGCCCGCGCGCCACGCTGCCGGCGGCGGGCTGCGGTGGCGGCCGGCGCCGGAGTTCGACCGGATGCGCGCGCCGCTCGCGGCGCCGACCGTCCGCGAACCCGAACACGCCTGGCTGCCGCCGTACGAACCCCAGGTCGTGCGGTCCGCCCGTGCGACGTACGAGCCGGCGGCGGCCGCGTGGGTCACCGCCGACACCGCCGAGCGCCCCACGTGGCTGAGCGGCGCCGACGGCTTCGGCGTCGGCGCCCCCGACCCGATCGCGGCCGGCGGCTTCCGCCTCGGCCCTGCGGCGTTCTCCCATCTCGTGATCCGGGCGCCGCGGCGTCCGGACCTGTTCCGGATCGGGCCCGGGGCAGTCGCGCGCATCGGCGAACCCGTGGCGCCGCCGGCCCGCACGCATCGCGTCGGTCCGGCCGCGATCGCGGCCATGCGTCGTCAGGAGGTCGCCGCTGCAGCGGCGGGCGTCGCCGCGGCCGCTGCTGATGGCCGGGTTCGCCGTCTCCGCGTGATCGCTTTCAAGCAACGGGTGGTCTCGGCCGCCGTCCGCGCCCGCCGCGCGGTCGGCGTGCACGCCCGGATCGGATTCGAGAACCTCCGGGCCGCCCTGATGGACGAACCCCAGATCGACGTCGTGCTGCCCCCGCCGGACACGCCATCGACGGGTCAGTCGAAGGTTCCGACCGCGGCCGAACGCCGCCTGGTCGTTCTCCCCGACTCCGAGCCGGTCGAGCTCGGCCTCGGCGACGGCACGACCGACGTCCGGGGCGCCGGCCGCCTCACGCTGGTGGGGGCCGACACCTCTCCCGCGAGCGCGCCGCCGGCCCGCAGCCTGCGCACCCGCCACCTCGCCCGCCGCGGCATCGGCGCCTGAAGGCCTTCGTCCTCACCTCCTCCAGGGCGGCGCGGCTCCGCCGCGCCGCCCTCGTCGTTTCCATGCCACCCTCCGGATTCGACCTTGGTTCGGTGTTGTTCCGTTCTTGTCTCGCTCTTTGCCCGAAATGCTTGAGTCCGGGCGATTTGCGTGGGAGGGTGGGTTCCTCCTGCCAACCGGACTGGATGCCCCGTGAGACACAGGAGGAGCACATGGACGCCCGGTTCCATGCCAATCCCCCCACCCGCCTGATCCCCTCGGTTCGGACGCTCGGCGTGCTCACGCTCGGCGTGTGCCTGGGCGTCGTGGCCGAGATGCCGATCGGCGGTGGCTCGACGCTCGCCGTCGTGCTCGCGGTCCTCGCCGCCGCCGGGGCCGCCGCGTTGGTCGTGCTCCGGCCGCAGCACCCCGCGGCCTTCGCGGCCGCCGACGTCCTGCTCGGCCTGGCCGTGGTCGCGACCGTGTTCGGCCATCTGGGCCTGCTCTTCGTGCCCCTGTTCCTCGCGTTCCTCGCGGTGACCGCCCGGATCGAACGAACCCCCGAGCGCTCCGAGGAAGGTCTCCACTGGGAGCCCGCACCCGAGTTCGAGGGAACCATGCCGGCGGCCGTCGCCGCCCCCGCCGTCGTCGAGCACGAGCTCGTGGTGCAGCACGAGGTCGTGGTCATCCCCGATCCTTTCGAGGAACCGGACATGCCCGAGCTGGGGGAACCGTTCCTTCCCGACCGGCGCGAGGAACCCGCCCTCGGGCTTCCCGACCTCCTCGCGGAACCGGCCGCGTCGATCCCCGACCCCGAGCCCGAACCCCTCGAGTGGCTGGAGCCCGATCCCGATGCCCCGGCGTGGTCCATGCCCGATCCCGAGCCACCGGCGTGGATGGATCCCGAGCCCTCCGCGTCGACCGAACCTCGGGACGCTCCACCGGCGCCGAACGTCGACGAGCCAACCGAGCTGGAACCGGACGCGCACCCCGTCGCGAAACACCACAACGCCCGCCACCGGGCACCGTCGCCCGCCCGTCGCGCCGCCGCCGCGGCCGGCAGGGCAGGCCGGCGGCTCGGCGAGCAGGCGAAGGCCGGGGCATCGAACCTCCGCGCGGCGCTCGCATCCACTCCCCCTGACGGGGCTGCGCCCGTCCCCGACCCGATCGACGAACCCGAGCCCGAACCGCAGGAAGCGGTCCCGGACCGGTCACCCAACAATCGCCCGATCGACGCGGATTACGACAAGGGACTGGACGACCTGCGCCACGAGTTCGAGGAACGCGAGCTGGAGCTGGTCGCTGCCGGCAAGCCGTGGAGCTCGCTCACGCACCGGGCGTACGGCGAGCTGCGGTTCCTGCCGGCGCCGCCGCCGAAGCCCCCGAGCCCACCGCGCCGCCGGCGCGACGTGCCGGTCGTCCGGATCGACGACGCCGAGTGGGAGACCCCGACCTGGAAGACCCTCAGCGACCGCTGACCGGGCCGGCCGGCGGCATCCATACGGTCAGTTGGGAAGCGTGACCTCGTAGACGCCGGTGGACGACGCCGCGTACAGGGTCCGGATCCCTCCGGACCCGGCCACGGCGAGCGACTCGACCGAGCTGCATCCGCACCCGCCCAGCAGGAAGTGCCACGTCCCCCCGCCGTCGCGGCTGATGAGGACCCCCGGTTGCTTGGCCACGCCCACGTACAGGGTGCGGGGCCGCGCCGCGTCGAACGCCAGGGAGCGCGCATCGGTCGGCGATCCCGCGAGGCGCGTCCAGTGCGTGCCGGCGTCGGTCGATCGGGCCACCCCGAGGGAGTCGACCACGTACACGACGCCGGCGTGCCGCGGATCCGCGAACACCCGCACCGGGTCGAGCCACCGGTGGTCGAGCCCCTCGGTGGTCCGATGCCAGTGCCCGCCGCCGTCGCTCGAGAGCCAGACGCCGTGCGGGCCACCGCCGTACACGATCGTGGAGTCACCCGAATCGAACGCGACGCTCGTGATCGCGTCATGGCGAGGGGGCAATCCGGCGGTCCTGGGCTGCAGGGTCGCCCCGCCGTCCCCGCTCTCGAACAGCCCCTCGAACGAAGCGACGAACAGGTGGTCCGGATCGCCGGGATCCACGGCGATCGTCATGTCCCCCAGGTCCCGGCGGGTCACGCTCTTCCAGGACCGGCCGCCGTTCGCCGACCGGAACAGGCCCTGGGCGAAGGTCCCCGCGTAGACGACATCCCGATCCGAGGGCGCAACGGCCAGGGAGGCGAGGTCTCGGCTCCGGAATGTCCGGCCCGGGTACTCGATCGGGATCCCCGAGTTCGACGGGATCCATCGCCCCGCGCTCCTGAGGAACACGCCGGGGGTGTACGTCCCCGCAAGCACGCCCCGCTTTCCGGCCACCACGACGCCGGTGGGAACCCCCGGAAGGCCCCGCCGCAGTGGCGCCCAGCGGTTCGCGCCATGGGCCGAACGGAACAGCCCGCCCTGGGTGGCG
>DATLUW010000907.1:0-4160 GCA_035577825.1 Actinomycetota bacterium
GGAAAGTCGCCGTCGTGCAGGACCGTGGAGCTCGATGCCCCGGTGTTCAGATTGCAGGCGAGCAGGTAGTCGGCGGCGGCGATGCCGGCGCCGTTCTGGAACGCCCCCCCGACGTACAGGGTCGATCCGATGATCTGCAGGGCGTCGACGCTCCCGCCGAACGACGCGTCCGGCCCGGTGGAATTGCAGAACGGCGCCCAGCTCGATCCGTTCCACACCGCCAGGAAGTCGGCCTGGCCGTCGCCCCCCGCGTCGTGGAAGACGCCGCCCGCGTAGACCTTGCCGGCGTGGTACGCGATCGCGTGGACGGCCCCGTTCAGACCCGGGCCCACCGCGCTCCAGGCGGCGCCGTCCCAGCGCGCGAGGTAGTCGGCCGCCGGCCTTCCGCCGGCATTGGTGAAGTTTCCACCGACCAGGAGCACGCCAGGCTCGTCGGTGTTCAGGGCGGAGACGGTGCCGTTCAGCGACGCGGTGCCCGGCGCACCGCCGTCCCCGAGGTGCGACCAGCCACCGGTGGCGCCCGCGGACGCGGCCGAGGTGAGCAGGACGACGAAGACGGTGGCGAGTGCGAGGGCGCGGAGGGTCCGGCGCATGTTTTTGGGGGTTCCTCTCCTGAGCGGGCGCCCGACCCGACGCGCCGGCGACGGCGTGCCGGTCGCGCGCTGGGCGAGGAACCACGTGGGACGAACTGGAGCGTCGTCACCGTTGCACCGGCTCCGGCTCGTGTCAATGGACCCGACGTCGCTTCGGGTTCACGAGAACCCGCCTTCGCTGGAATGGGCAGCTCTCCCGGCCATGCGCCCTGTCCCGGCGGCGGGCCACGGAACCGACCCGGCGAGGCGTGCGTCCTGAGGTCGTGATGGGCATGCTGAGCGTCGACGTGGAACGGATCCCCGGGGCCAGGACCGAATCGGGGCGGCTCGGCGAGCTGTACGTGCGGCACGCCGACGCGGCCGTTCGTCTCGGCTACCTGCTGACCGGCGACCAGGCGCTCGCCGAGGACCTGGTGCAGGACGCGTTCGTCAAGCTGGCGGGGCGGCTCGTGCACCTGCGGGACCCGGGGGCGTTCGACGCGTACCTCCGCCGAACCGTCGTGAACCTGAGCAACTCCTACTTCCGGCGCAGGCGGGTCGAACGCGCGTACCTCCAGCGCTCGCGCGGGTTGCTCGAGGCACAGGCGACGGTGAGCGGCCGCGAACACGAGCTGGCCGACCGCGACGAGGTGTGGACGGCGCTGCAGCGGGTCTCGTCCCGGCAGCGCGCCGCCCTGGTGCTGCGCTTCTACGAGGACCTGTCCGAACGGCAGATCGCGGACGTCCTGAACTGTCGTCCGGGGACCGTGAAGTCGCTGATCTCTCGGGGGCTCGAACAGCTCCGGCAGGAGATCCCGGGAGGCGAACGATGAGCGGCGCGGACGACGAGCTCCGCGATTCGCTGCAGCGCCGGGCGGACGACGTGCGCCCGCAGCGCGACGTGCCGCCGGGGCTCGGGCGTCGAGCCGGGCGCCGGATCGCGCTGAACTCGATGTTCGTCGGGATGACCGCGGCGGTCGTGATCGTCGGCGCGGTGGTCGGGTTCCGGGCGATCGCCTCGAACGGCGGCGGCAGCGGGATCGGGGGCTCACCGACGCCGCCCGTCGTCCAGTCGCAGTCGCCCGGCACGACGTCGCCCTCGAACGCGCCGGCAACCACCGCCGCCCCGGTCTCGCCGTCGCCGGCTGCGACCACCGCGACATCGCCCGCCGCCACCACCGGGCCGTCCCCGTCTCCGAGCGCGACGGCACGGGTCGCCGCCTGCACCGACGGCCAGCTCCGCGCGGTCGGCGTGATGGACGGCGCGGCGGGTTCGATGGAGGGCACCATCGACCTGACCAACTTCTCCGGCACGACGTGCTCCCTCCAGGACCGTCCGAACCTCGACATCAAGGCCGGCGACGCGACCCGGAGCATCGTGTTCATTCCCTCGCCGGCCGGATGGCAGGCGGACGCGCAACCCGCACCCGCCGGCTGGCCCGTGGTCACACTCGCCCCGGGCGATACGGCGTCGGTTCGCATTCGGTGGAGCAACTGGTGCCCGCAGGGGAGCCCGGCGCCGTTGTGGTACGTCGAGATCCTCGGCAGCGGCGAGGTGCCGGTGACCAACGGCATGGAGCAGCCACCGCCCTGCAACGGGCCGAGCCAGCCGGCGAGCGTGGAGGTCGGCCCGTTCGAACCGAAACGTCCGGCCTAGCCCGGGCGCAACTCACTTGGACCGCGGTCAGGGCGAATACGGTGGTCGGAGGCCTCGGAACATCGGAAAGTGTCTGATGTTCAGGGTGGCGAGGTGCGCTCCCAGCTCCTCGGTTGTGGCGGCGATGATCAGGTCCGCGGTCGCGATGCCGGGATGACTCCGACGCCACGTTCGTCCGAGGTCGCCTGCGCGGCGGGCGATCGACTCGTCGACACCGAACCAGTCGAACGAACCGAGCAGACGTTCCGTGGATCGGCGCTCCGAGCTCCGGACGCCGCGCAGAACCTCGACTCGTGTGATCTCGGAGCAGGCAGGTGGTCCGGCGAGCGACATCGCGTACCGCATCGCGGTCGGAAGGTTCCTGAGCAGGTCGATGACGACCGACGTGTCGAAGACGACCGCGTTCATCCTCGGCGGGCGTCCAGCTCTCCCTGACGACGCTCGTCGGCGGACCTGATCGTCTCGACATAGGTCTTCCCGTCGGGAAGCGACCTGATCGGACGGGCGGCGATCGCGTCGAGCGCCTCGCGGAACCTGGCGAGCCGCTGCGCCTCAGGAGTCGGAGCGTCCAGGTAGCGGTCGATCGCCTCACGGATGAGCGTCGATTTCGTGGATCCGCTGGCCTTCGCCCGCCGAGACAGGCGACGATCCTGGTCCTCGTCGAGATAGATCTGTGTTCGCTTCATGATGTATGCAATATACATCGCAGACCCGCGCGAGGTCACCCATCGGTGACCCTCAGGCAGCGCGAGAGCTCCGACGTGTTCCCGTTCGGGTCGGTCGCCGTCGCGGTGAGGAACCGTCCGACCGGCACGGCGGGGAACCGCGAGAACGCCAGCGTCGCCGCGCCGCTCGCGTCGGTCGTGATCGTCTTCGACACGACGAAGGCCTGGCCCTCACCGAACCCGCTCGGGTCGCAGGCGGTGTTCGAGAACAGCTCGACCACGAACGCGGTCTTGGCCGTGCTCGAGAGCGTCAGGTGGATCTCGGTTCGCCCGTGTGCCGTCGAGGCCAGGTGGATCACCGGGAAGTTCTGGTGGCCGTTCGGCCCGGCGTCGGCGTCGTGGGCGTCGTTCGCGTCCGGGCCGTCCGCGCCGAGGTCGATCCCGAGCGCGCCGTTGTGGAAGAGCAGGTTGCGGCGCAGCGCGTTTTCGGTGGCCGGGTCGTCGGGGTCGTCGATCACGATCCCCCGTCCGCGGTTGAACTCGATCCGGTTGCCGGCCGGCTTCGTCGGGCCGCCGACGGTGTTTCCGCTCGCATCGAGGATCTGCACCCCGGCTTTGGCGTTCCCGAGCGCCGCCGTCCCCTTCGCGTCGGTTCCGATGAAGTTCGAGGCGATCCGGTTGCCGGTCGACCCGGGGTCGTGGACGAACACCCCCGCGACGGCATTGCCCGAGATCAGGTTGCGGGTCTTCGCTCCCCCGCCGACGCGGTTGCCGGCGGAGCCGGCGACGTCGATCCCGTTGCCCGCGTTCGGCAGGGCCGCGGTCCCGGCGGCGTTGGTCCCGATGCGGTTGCCGCGGACCAGGTGCTGCCCGCCGCCGTTCAGCTCGAGCCCGTTGCCGCCGTTGCCGGAGATCACGTTGCGCGCCGCCGGGACCGAGCCGCCCACGGTGACCCCGGTCGAGTCGTCCAGCCGAACGCCGACGTCGGAGTTGCCCAGCGCCGCCGCGCCGCTCGCGGTGGTGCCGATGCGGTTGCCGGCGATCAGGCCGCTCGAGAGGTCGGCCCCGGCGATCCCGCGCGCGTTGGCGGACAGCACGTTGCCGGCGCCGGCTGTCGCGCCCCCGATCGTGTTCCCCGACGCCAGCAGCGACACGCCGTTCAGGCCGTTGCCGAGCGCCGCACCGCCGGTCGCGTCGGTGCCGATGAAGTTGCCCTGCACGGCGTTCCCGGTCGTGCCGTCGTCCTGCAGGATCACGCCGTTCCCG
>DATLUW010000908.1:0-2583 GCA_035577825.1 Actinomycetota bacterium
GGCCACCCAGGAGAGAGCCCACCACCAGCGGCCGCCGGTCTTCCTGGCCCGTTCGAAGGCGAGCAGGGCCAGCGGGAGAAGCATCGAAGTCGGGCCGAGCAGGTGCCCGCGGCTCTGCATGATGCGATACGGCGCGACCTCGAAGGCCAGTCCGCCGAACGCGGCAGCGAACGGGGACAGCTCGAGCTCGCGTAGCCAGAGCATCGCGAGCAGGCCGGCCGCGAACAGCGCGAGCAGCGTGAAGACGTTCCAGGCGAGCACCGAGCCGAGCAGCCGGTCGAGCGGCCAGTACGGCAGGCCGAACGGCCACCAGGCCGCGTTCACGGGCGCATCGGCCTCCGGCTGGAAGGAATACGGATCGATCCAGGGGGCGCGGCCGTGCTCGAGCTGGTGGCCGGCCAGCCAGAGCCGGTAGTCGGACTGCAGGTGGTCGCCGGGCGCCGCTTCGCCGTGGCCCGGCGCGCCGCCGGCCATGAAGTGGGAGCCGATGTGGAGGACGGCGGGCTCGGTCGCGACGATCGCGGCGACCGCGTACAGCGCGCAGGCCAGGGTTACAAAGCCCGGGCGGCGGCCACCAGTGCGTCGAAGTCCGGTACCTCGTCGTTGGCGTAGCTCCACGCGCCCCGCACCTCTCCTTCTCCGTCGATCAGGAACGCCGTCCGCTGCGCGACGTCCCGCATGCCCCGGTAGTCCTGCGCCACACCGAACCCGTGCACGGCCTCCGCGTTCCAGTCCGAGAGAAGGCCGATCGTGAGGTCGAGCGCCTGCATCCAGGCGATGTGCGTCCACGGCGAGTCGCGCGAGATGCCGAGGCCGCGGACCCCGGCCTTCTCGAAGTCGGCGCTCCTGTCACGCAGGAGCTCCAGCTCGCTCGTTCACGTCGAGGTCCAGTCGAAGAGGTAGAAGAGGAGCAGGACCGGCCCGTCCTCGACGATCTCGGCGATCGTGTGCCGCTCGCGCGGGCCGACCCAGACGGTCGCGTCGGGAATCCGTTCGCCGACTGCGAGCATCAGGCGCCGTCCACCCGGATCGTGAGGCGGTGGTCATACGTCACGACGCTCAGTATGTTGCCGTGTCGGGCAATGGTCTGCGGCGCGCTCGGCAGCAGCAGGCGGCCCCGCACCTTGCCGGTCGCCCGGTCGATCGCGTAGAGGTAGTCGGGCTCGGCGGTGAACCCATAGCCCGAGACGATCGTCTCGTTCAGCAGGACGAAGTTGGCCGCGTTCGCGACCAGGGCCGGGCTACGCCACAGCAGCCGGCGCCCGGCCGGGTCGATCGCGCTCATGTAGGCGTTCCGGCCGTATGACGACTTCGCGTAGGTCTGGTGCGCGTTCTCGACGTAGAGGATCCCGTTCTCGGCCAGGCGTGCCCAGATCACCTGCTCGTAGGTGAACTCCCGCTCGCCCGGCGCGATGCGCGGCGGTGTCGCGTAGTTGCGGAAGTCGAACGTGAAGCTCGGGCCCAGGACGTAGCGTTGCGTGTTCCCGTCCTCGCCGTCGATCTTCAGCCCGGGCGGTTTTGGTGCCTTGACCGGTAGGGCCGGGTCGACCGGGACCGAGGAGACGACCGTGAAGTGCACGCTTCCGGTACCTCCGCTGCTCGCAGCTGCCGGGAACCCGGGGCGGGGGAGGACCGACGTCGGGATCACCGCGGCCGCACTCCCGGCGAACGCGAGGGTGGCGACGGCGGCGAGAAGGACCCCAGGCATGGTCGGGACTCTACTTCGGAGATCTGCCGTGTCGAGATGCGCGCGGAAGATCCGCGGCGCCAACCTTGCCTGCGGTCTGGTGGCGGCGGACGCGTTCGACAAGGCCGCCGCCGAAGGCACGATCACCCCGAAGTAGCGGGAACGGCCTCGGTCGTGTCCGCGATGTCGCGGACGACTTCGACGATGTCGCGGTTCGCGTTGTGGACGCGCAGCTGGCGGTCGGCGCCGTTGCCGCGGGCGAGGATCGAGCGGATCCCCTCGAGCTCCCGTTCGCATCCGAGCTCGCGGGCATGGGGCTCGACCGTTCTGAGCGTCCGCCGGATCAGCTGGGCGACCGGGACCCGGTTCCGGCGTCCGGTGGCGAGGTCCATCACCGGTGCCTCGAGCCCGTAGCGGGCGGCGAGCCACTTGTTCTCGGCCGTGAGGATCCGGTGGTAGGACGGGATCTCCTCGTGCCGGTCGAACTGCTCGGAGTAGTGCTTGACGAGCGCCTGGCAGAACGCCGCGACCGCGACGGCATCCTCGAGTCGCGTGACCGCGTCGCAGATGCGGATCTCGACGGTACCGAGCCGTGGGTGGAGTCGGATGTCCCACCAGATCTGCGTGTAGTCGGCGATGCACCCCGTGCGCTCGAGCTGTCCGACGACCTCGGCGTAGTCGGCGTAGTCGCGAAACCGCGGCGGCGGGCCCGAGCGGGGGAACGCCGCGAACACCATCTGCCTGCTCGACGCGAGCCCGGTCGCCTCGCCGCGCCAGAACGGCGAGCTGGCGGTCAGCGCGAGCAGCTGGGCGAGGTGGGCGAGCAGGCCGTTCACGACCTGGATCGCCTTCTCCGGGCCGTCGACGGCGACGTGGACGTGCATGCCGAAGATCAG
>DATLUW010000909.1:0-4399 GCA_035577825.1 Actinomycetota bacterium
GCCTGGGCCACGATCATGGCCTCCTTCTCGTGGTTCTTGGCGTTCAGCACGTGGTGCGGGACGCCGCGGCGGCGGAGGTAGCCGGAGAGCCGCTCGGACTTCTCGATGGACACCGTGCCGACGAGGACCGGCTGGCCCGCCTCGTGGCGCTTGACGATGTCCTCCGTCACCGCGTTCCACTTGGCGTCCTCGTTCTTGTAGATCTCGTCGTGCCGGTCGTCGCGGACCATCGGCCGGTTGGTCGGGATCTCGACGACGCCGAGCTTGTACGTCTCCTCGAACTCGACGAGCTGCGTCTTCGCGGTCCCCGTCATACCGCCGAGCTTGTCGTACATGCGGAAGTAGTTCTGGATCGTGATGGTCGCGAGGGTCTGGTTCTCCTCCTTGACCCGCACGCCCTCCTTGGCCTCGATGGCCTGGTGGAGGCCCTCCGAGTACCGCCGGCCCTCGAGCACGCGCCCGGTGAACTCGTCGACGATCTTCACCTCGCCGTCGGTGACGATGTAGTCGACGTCGCGCTTGTACAGCTCCTTCGCCCGCAGGGCGTTCTGGAGGTGGTGCACCAACGGCGTGTGGACGTGCTCATACATGTTGTCGATGCCGAGGATCTCCTCGACCTTCGCGACGCCCGCCTCGGTGACGGCGACGGTTCGCTTCGACTCCTCGACCTCGTAGTCCTCCTCGGCGCGCAGGCGCGGCACGAGGCGGGCGAACGTCTGGTACCACTTCGCGGAGTCGGCCACCATGCCGCTGATGATCAGCGGGGTGCGCGCCTCGTCGATGAGGATCGAGTCCGCCTCGTCCACGATCGCGAAGTGGTGCCCGCGCTGGACCATGTCGTCGAGCCGCATGGCCATGTTGTCGCGCAGGTAGTCGAACCCGAACTCGTTGTTCGTCCCCCACGTGATCTCGGCGCCGTAGGCCGGGCGGCGCTGCTCGGGGTTCATGTTCGACTGGATCAGGCCGACGGAGACGCCGAGGAACCGGAAGATCCCGCCCATCCACTCCGAGTCGCGCTTGGCCAGGTAGTCGTTGACCGTGACGACGTGGACGCCGTCGCCGCCGAGCGAGTTCAGGTAGGCGGGCAGTGTCGACACGAGGGTCTTGCCCTCGCCGGTCTTCATCTCGGCGATGTCGCCGCCGTGCAGCACCATGCCGCCCATCAGCTGCACGTCGAAGTGGCGCTGCCCGATGGTCCGCTTGGCGGCCTCGCGGACGACCGCGAACGCCTCCGGGAGGAGGTCGTCGAGCGTCGCGCCGTTCGCGATCTCCTCCCTGAACTCCGCGGTCTTGCCGCGCAGCTCGTCGTCGGTGAGCTCCTGCATGTCCGGCTCGAACCCGTTGACGAGTTCGACCAGGGTCTGCAGGCGCTTGATCTTGCGGCCGTCGCCGCCGCTCATCAGCTTCTCGAGGGGCACGAATGCTCCTTGCGGTTCGCGGGTTTGGGGGGACAGATCGATTATAGAGGGCACCCTGCGCCTGGCCGAGGGGGCCGGGCATGACGCTTGTGAGGAGCTTCGACATGCCGAGACGGGACCTGAACCCACCCGAACGCGCCCTGTTCGAGCGGCCGAACCATGCCGTGCTGGGCACGATCCGGCCGGACGGCCAGCCCCAGGTCACCCCGGTGTGGGTGATGCTCGAGGGCAAGCGGGCCGTCGTGAACTCCGCCGCGGGTCGGGCGAAGGTGCGCAACGTCCAGCGAGACCCCCGTGCCACGGTGACCGTGCTCGACCCCGCCGACTGGAACCGGTGGGTCTCGATCGAGGGCCGCGTGGTGGAAGTCACGGAGGACGGCGCGAAGGAGCACGCGGACGTGGTGTCGCAGTTCTACGACGGCACACCGTTCCGCGACCTCGAACCGGGCGAGGTCCGCGTTCGCATCGTCATCGAACCCGACCGCGTCAACTCCGAGCTGTAGCCGGAGCGATCACTCGGCGGCGTTCGGCTTCGGGAGCTCGAGCAGGTTCTCGCGCACGGCGTAGACGACGGCCTCCATGCGGGAATGCAGATGGAGCTTCTCGAGGATGTTCCGGACGTGGTTCTTGACGGTGTTCTCGGAGATGAACAGCTCCTTGGCGATGTCCTTGTTCGCCATGCCTTGGGCGACGAGGCGGAGCACCTCGAGCTCGCGCTCGGTGAGGGTCGGGCCGCTGACGCCGGCGGGGCCGGTTCGCCTGCTCCAGGCCGCGAACTCGGTGAGCAGCTTCGACGCCATCGAGGGCGAGATGCGCGACTGGCCGGCCACGACCGAACGGATGGCCTCGGGGACCTCGTCGGTCGAGACCTCCTTCAGCAGGTAGCCGCTGGCGCCGGCCTTGATCGCCTCGTACAGATCGGCCTCCTCGTCGGAGACCGTGAGCATGAGCACGCGGACGTGCGGGAGCGCGTCGCGGATCTCGCGGGTGGCCTCGATGCCGCTCCGCCGCGGCATGCGCACGTCCATGAGCACGACGTCGGGCATGAGCTCCTGCGCGCGGTCGATCGCCTGGTGCCCGTCGGCGGCCTCGCCCACGACCTCGATGTCGGGCTCGCCGTCGAGGACCATCTGCAGCCCACGGCGGAACAAGGCGTGATCGTCGACGATCAGCACCCGAAGGCGTTCGGGTTCCCCCTCCGTTCGTGCCACCGTGCTGGTTCCCGACCCCTCCCCGAACCCGGCTACTCGTCCTGCGCCTCGTCCCGGTCCTGGACCTGGGCCTGGACCTGGGACGCCTTGACTCGGTTGGCGCCGGCGATGAGCCGGCTGCGGAACCGACCGTGCCGGTCGCGGACCTGGCGCTCGAGCCGCGCCGCCACGAGGTCCATGGCGTCCTCCACGCGCGGACCCTGGGCGTGGGCGCGGAACGTGTGGCGCGGGACCTGCAGGGCGGCGTCGACGGACTTGGTTCCGTCCTGGGTGGGGAAGTCCTCGGACACGATCTCCACCTCGACCCGGACGGCCCGGGGCTCGAGGCGGGACAGCTTGTCGAGCTTGTGGTGAGTCATTTCGCGGATCTGGTCGGTGATTCGGAGTCCTCTGCCCTTGAGGACGAGGTCCATCGGCACCTCCTTCGTCGCGAACTTCCCGGGTGGCCGCGGACACCACTCACTTCGAAGCCTAGTCCTGACGGGTGACCGGCGCGATCAGCGGAGGTCCCGATTTCGCGGGGCCGTGCGACCGACGGCCGAACGGTCCACGTGCGCGGGTTCACGAGCGACTCCCGTCCGGCTGACCTGGTCTTTGCCCCCACACTCGCCTGCCGAGGGGATCGCCGCCCTCGCGGGCGGCTTAGCACCTTCTCCCGAGCGCGGTCCGGACCACGTGGACCCGGCCCGTCCTCGGGGCAGGACTTACCTCTAAGTCGCACCATGCTCGGCGGCCAAGGCTCGCCTTACGTGGGTCGTTTCGCCTGCGACTGGCATCGACTACCGGGGAACATCCCCGGGCAACCACAGACCCGGACGGGAGTCACGGCGAGCATAGCAGCGGTCAGGAACATCCCAGCGAATCGCCCGGGCGGCCGTCAGCAGCGCCACGTTCTCGACGCCGGCGGCGTGCAGGGCCGCCGCGGACTCGGCCGCCGTGGCGCCCGTCGTGAGCACGTCGTCCACCAGCAGCACGGTCCGCGGGGGCGGCCTGGCCAGGGCGGCCCCGCTCGCCACGAACACGCCGCGCATCGCGAGCCGGCGCTCTGCCGCGCCGCGCCGAGCCTGCGGACCGGTCTCGGCGACCCGGCGGAGCAGCGGCTGGACCGGCAGCTCCAGCCGCCTCCCGACCACGCGCGCGAGCGCCCGAGCCTGGTCGTACCCGCGGGATGCCCTTCGCTTGCGCCCGAGCGGCACCCACGTCACGACGTCCGCCTCGTGATCGTGCGCCTCGACCATCGCGGCGCCGAGCGCCTCCGCGACCGCCTTCCAGCCGGAGAACTTCAGCCGGTAGAGCGCAGACTTCACGGGCCCCTCGTACAGGAACGGCGCCCGCGCCCATGCGATCTCCTCCGGCGGGCAGTCCCTGCAGCCCTCCACGTCCTCCTCCCACGGGCGGCCGCACCGGACGCACATCGGCGGGGAGACGGCGCCGAGCTTCGACCGGCACCTCACGCAGAACGGCCACGCGCCGCGTGAGCAGCCGGCGCACCGCATCGGGAACACCAGGTCGAGCAGGGACCGCACAGCGGCACCGTAGCGCGGGGGTACGACATCGAAGGCGGAGGCTCGTTCGATTCGTCCGGACGGTCCAGCCCCCCCGTTCCGGTCGAGCAGGGACCGCACGGCCGCACCGTAGCGCGCGCGTCCGACACGACCGCCGGCGGGCTATTCGATGGGAAGCTCGAATTCCCGGCGTTCGTTCGCGCGGGCGAGCCCGAGGAGGAGCTTCGTCGACGCCCGGGGCACGGGGTAGGCCTTCACCGTCGTC
>DATLUW010000910.1:0-4536 GCA_035577825.1 Actinomycetota bacterium
TACACGACATGGCATAGGGCTGTCCGGTGCCGCCTCTCGGGTCCCCGTCCAGCCGGGAGTGGCCATACTGAGGAGAGGCGGACGCCTCGCGTTTCCTGCGGCAACCCCCCCGCTGCGGGAATGGTCTGGGGGACGGGCGTCCGCCGCTCGCCCCTCGTTCGACCTTCGTCGATTCCGGTGGGCCGGGCGGCTGGCGGAGCCTCGCCGAGCGGACCGTTTTCGTTCCTCCGGAAAGGGGGAAGGCACTTCGCCGCTGTGTGGTGTACGGTCGCGCCTGACAGGCGCATCTACGACAGGGGGGTTCACATGCGCAGGACGCTGTTCGCGTTCGCTACTGCTGTCGCGGTCGCAGTGACGCTGCTTGCTGCGACTGCATCGGCGAACAACGGGATCGGCCCGGTTCCACCCGCGGTCGATAGTCAGGCCTTCTTCGAAGGCGGCGCCGACACGTCGGATGGGATCACGCCTGAACAGGGGCTGATCTTCGCCGGCTTTCAGAAGGGAAGCGAGAGCTACAACGGCAGCGACACGACGACTGTGGTTGATTTCACACTCCCGGAGGGCGTGACGATCCACAACGACCCCGTGGAATGTTCGGGGTTCCCGAACAACGACTGCCTCATCATCCTCGACAGCACCTGCTCGGACCCGACAGGGGTCACGGTCAACGGCAACGAGATCGAGTTCCAGATCGCCTGCGACCCCGGCGAGGACTTCATCTGGCTGGCGGAGGTCGACTCGCTTCTCCCGGACGGCAACTATGACGTCAACGTCCAGTTCAAGGTCGGAACCACCAAGCGGGTCAAGGACGGCCCGAACATGTGGCAGATCAAGATGCCCGGCGTCTTTCAGGTGCCGTTCGTCGACTGACCGCGCAGGCACAACCGCATAGACCCGGTACACAGCTGCGACGGGGACCGACTGGTTCCCGTCGCAGCCTCGTAGGAGGACGCCATTCGGAAGGCCGGCGCGGGTTCAGTGTCCGCATAGGTCCCGCGCCGGCCGCACTCACTGTAGGCGGACCGGTCGCACGTGTCAGCGTGGAAGGGCCGACAAGAGCTGCGGCGCCCCATGCCGACCCCCCGGCTGGAGCGTACGCCGTTTCGGCCGCGGTGCCTAGAGGGCCGTTCGTGCCAAATCGTTCTGGCCGCCGGCCTGAATAGCGCTGCCACGCGTGTGGAGGCTCAGATTCCCTCATCCGCATAGCCGTCCCGTCCCGCCCGGGGGCCGGAAGGTCCGCGAGTCCAGGCGAGAGAGGGTCGGCGCAGGACATTCAGAGGTAACACCTCCAAGGGGAACCCCCCGAACCGACCCGGCCGGAGCATATAGGGCGGACCTCGCCGAGGTTCGAGTCCGCTGATCCGAATGGACGCTCGCCGGGTAGCCTGGGCAGTCGTGAGCTCGGCGAATCGCACGCTGCGCGGGTTTCTGATCCTGGTCGTCGTCTCGGTCGTGATCGTCGCGCTACGGCTGGAGGCGACGCTGGCCGCGCTCTACCTGATCGCGAAGATCGCCTTCCTGCTCGCGATCGCGTTCTTCTGCTACCTGCTCTGGCGGGAGCACAGGAGCGACATCGAGACATGGCCGGGGCGGGCGCGCTGGGTCTTCTACGGGTCGGCCGCGTTGATCGTCGCCGACATCGCCGCGCTCTCGTTCATCGACGAGTCGGGACTCGACGCGGTCGCGTTCATCCTCGTGCTCGCTGCGTGCGGGTTCGCGATGTGGCGCACCTGGCGCGACCAGCACACCTACGTCTAGCGCACTCGACGGGCGGGGCCTACGCCTCGACCCTGCTGACGGCGCCGTCGAGGGCGCCGAGCGCGGTCCGGATGTCGACCAGTCGGCCGACGAAGATCGGCGTGTCGCGCTCCGTGTAGCGGCTCGCCTCGCTGTCGCGCAGGCGGAGCATCAGGTGCATGAAGTCGGCCGGCTCGTCGCACTCGAACGCGGTCATGAACTCCTGGTCGTCGATCCCGAACGAGTAGCTCGTGTGGTTGTGGATCCCGGGGAACTCCTCGCGGCCGATGCGGATGTGCTCGTCCATCGCACGCTGGCGGTCCTCCTCGGGGAGCGCGTACCACGGACGCACCTTCACGAACGGATAGACGACGAGATACGGCTGATCATGCGGCGCGATCTTCCGGGCCTTGCGCGCACTGGTGTACTGCGACGCCTTCGTCGTCGCCAGGTACGAGTACGGGGTCTCCAGCCAGGCGGCCAGGGGCGTCCCGTTCAGCTCCGTGCCGAGCTCGCCCAGATCCTCGTACCGGTCGGTGATCTTCCAGAGGAAGAAGTCGCAGTCCGGCCGAACGCCGGTGCAGGTGTACGCGCGCAGGCCCGCCATCCTGTCGGCCCAGGACTCGACCACGTCCGCGAAGGCATCCTTTCCGGCCGCCCGCTCCTCGACCGGAAGCCGTCGCCAGGCCGGGTCGACCCGGAAGAAGGTGTAGGCGACGTACTGGCCCGCGTCCACGCCGGAAAGGCTAGCTACACGATTTGACCAGCGTGCCCGCGCGCGCCGCCAGCGCGGCCGTCTTCACGACCGGCAGATCGGTCTTCGGCGTGTCGTCCGCGTAGTACACACCGGACTGCCAGCGGTCGAGATCCGCCTCGTCGGAGACGTGGAAGAAGAGGAGCCCGACCACGTTCTTCTGGCATGCGGCGAGGCTCAGCGCCTGAGCGTAGTAGCGGCCCTGGACCGCTTCGCCGACCGTATCCGCCGCGGACGGAACGGTGGTGTTCGCGTAGAGCTGGCGCTTGTCGTCGGGCGCCCTCGTCTGCACGCCGAACTCGTCGTAGATGATCGGCAGCTTCGAGCCCCGCTGCGCCGTCCCGTCGAACGCCTTTCCGAGCAACTGGACGAGCTTTCCGTAGTCGGCGATCGAGATGGTCGTTCCCTTCGGGTGGGCGAACGTCGGCGGAAGGCCCGAGTGCTCGAGATACGGGTGGATCGAGAACCAGTCCATCACCGGTTTCTTCCGGCCGCTCAGCCGGTAGGCGGTGCCCATGTCGAGGACGAACCGGGCCGGCGAATGCGTCTGCCGCGGGAGCTTCGGGTTGTCGCTGCCGCGAGGGGCGAGCGACCCGCCGATCACGATCGTCTGCGGCGACGCCTGCTTGATCGCGTCGTAGGTCTGGGCGAGCAGGCCGAGGTACGACGAGGCGGCAGCGTCGAGGCCGTGCTTCGTGAACTGCGGCATCCAGAAACGGTTCAGGTTCGGCTCGTTTCCGACGATCACGTAGCCGACCGAAGGCACGAGTTGTGGGATCGACGCGGCGTACGCTGCGAACTGGGCTCGTGTCGTCGCGTACTGCGGGACGGTCTTCGATCCGAACGGATAGACGGAGACGATCAGCCGGATCCCGTTCAGCGAGGCGGCGTCGGCGACCGCCTGCAGCGTGCCCAGCTCCCCGCCGGCGATCGCCTTCTGGCCCGGGTGCCAGATCGAGGTGACGCGGATCGTGTCGAACCCGGCGAGCCGTGCGAGGCTCATCTTCGCCTCCGCCTCGAGCGCGCCGCCCTCCTTGGCGGCGTCCTCGGCGGCTCCGACCATCAGCGGCTTCGGCTGGGCGGCGGACGCCGGCGCCGGACCGGCGAGCACGCCGGCGAGCGCAGTGACGATGGCCGCAGTGATCGCGAGGGGGAGCCGCATATGGAAGGAACCGGCCGAAACCGGTGTAGACCCGCGCGGGAATCTAGTGGATCGCCCGGACGATGCAAGTTTGGAACGTCAGGTACTAGCGCAGGGTGAGCGCGGTGCTCGCGAGAGCGAGCGGCTCGCCCTTGTTCACCGGCGCGCTCAGGCGCATCGTGAAGCGGTAGCGGCCCGGGGCAAGCTTCGTCTGCGGGAACCTGGCCAGGGTGCGCTCGCCTGCCTTGGCGGTCGCGCGCACGACGAGGGTGGTCGAGTGCCTGGGCAGCTTCTCCAGGCGGGCGAAGATCGAGCAGTCGATGTCGCACGTGACCCCGATCGCAGCCGTCCCGGCGGCGATCGATGCGATCCGCGGATAGCCGACCCTCGCGGTCGGAGTCAGCTCGAGACCCTGGCACTTCGCGATCACGCCGCCGCGGACGTCGCGCGCGGCACCGCGCACGGTCGCCAGGCTCGACTTCGGGGTCTGGTCGGGGTAGTAGAGCCCGGACTGGAACCGGTCGAGCGCGGTCTCGTCGAATGCATGGAAGATCAGCAGGCCGACGATGTTCGGCTGGCAGAACGCCATCGCCATCGCCTGGCGGTAGTACGACCCCTGCGCCGACTCGGGCGCCGGCTTGGTCGTCGACGGCTCGGTTCCGGTGTACTCGGACGCCTTGGCGGCCGGGATCTGCGTCTCGATGCCGTACTCGCCGTACAGGATGGGGAGCGTCGAGCCCGGCTGGCCGGTCCCGTCGAAGGCCGCGCCCAGGATGCTCACCAGCTTCGCGTAGTCGGCGATCCCCAGCGCCTGCGTCGTGTTCGGGTGAGTGAGCGTCGGCGGGACGCCCGAGTTCTCCGGGTAGGGGTGGAAGACGAGCGCGTCCATGACGGGCCCGGTGAG